>JAYSTT010000616.1:0-2207 GCA_043719495.1 Ferruginibacter sp.
TTATAATTATCCTTTATTATTTTTACATCGCCCCAAACGGGTGTCCATTTACTATCAACATTTTTTTGGGTTGATGCAGTAACAGTAAGGTTATCCTTTATTGACGGCAATGCAGTATTGTTCTGTGTTTGCTTCAGCTCAAACCCCATAGAGGAAGGAAACAAAACCGTTCTCTTTTTATACAACAATTCGTAATTGGGAGCACCTGATTCACTCAGCCAGAAATTAAGCTGCACATTACTGTTAGGAGAATAAACAGTGGTTTTACTTTGGGCAAAAATTACTGATGTATTCCATAACAGGGCAAAAGCAAATAATATTTTTTTCATACAGGTAAATTGTTTGTGAGGTAAACTTACAATTTAATGTGTAACAATTTTAAGTCTGAGGATTGTATGGATATTTTTTTGGAATAAAATTCTTCGCAACAAAGGTTTGCGGAACAAGAGTTGTTTTTTATTTGATTTAAAAAAGAGAAGAAAGCAGGTTTATTAAGGCAAAAAATAATTCTTTACAAAACTTACCTGGGCTGTTTCATAAAAGAAATAATCTCTTTATATCTTGCATTATAAGGATTAAAAAACTGCGTTATCATAGGTACATGCTTCTTACCAGGCAGAATATGGTAGCTGAATTTTACATCGTATTTTTTAAGAGAGTCGGTAAATTTTTTGTTACTGCTACTTATGGATGGATAAGTTTTACCACCCTGGTATATCAGCATGGGCGGCATACCATTGTGTAAAAAATAAATGGGCGAAGCTGATTTCCAGGTTGCCTGGTTATTGCTGAATGTATTAAGATAAGTATCGCCATCCGGTAAATTTTCTTCTTTAAGATAACCATACATATCCAGGCCTGCCGCATCAATTAAAATAATGCCCTTTACCGGATTAGGTATTTGTAAGTTTTTAAAATAAGTTTCTTTAATACTTACCAGTGCAGCCAAATGTCCGCCGGCAGAGTGGCCCGAAATATATATCCTGTCACTATCACCCCCAAAAGCAACAATGTTTTCTTTTACCCATTTTACAGCAACTGCTATATCTTCTGCCATCTCGTTATAACCTGCTTTTGGGCTTTTAGGATAATCGGGTATCACCGTAACAACACCCTTACGGGCCATGCGGTTGCCAAAATAACTGTACAGCTTTTTATTTCCCGAATTCCAGTTTCCTCCATGTACAAAAATAAAAACGGGCTTTAGTTTATTTTTTTTTGATGGGGCAAATACATTCAGTTCCTGTACTGCCCTGCCGGTATCATTGTTGTTATAAACAATATGCTTATCTCTATGTACTGCTTTAAAGGCACAGCCCTCCGTTAAAACAAGTAATAAAAACACAATTGTTACCAGATTGGTATGTGGATGATTTTTTTTGATAGCTTTTTTTACAATTATATACGGTTTTAGAGACGATGAAGATTTTGGGAAGATTTGGATAAGGCTGCCAGGCGACATTCATGTGTACTTCAAGTGTGTAATCCTTCATTCCTCAGCACAGGCAACCGGTTAAGTGATAAAAAGTATGATAAAATTAAATGAATAAAGGACTTGTTATTTATTTATGCCGGTAATGATCATAACTACCAAATTACTACAGAATTTAACCCGACATTTGCGTTTTAAAAAACGACCGGATGAAGGCATTTTTATTACTGGCATTTAGTTTTTTATGGTTTGGCATTGCAAAAGCCCAGCAAACTTCAACTAACCAGGTAAGCGGAGTTATTATTGATTCTGTTTCTAAATTACCTCTTGAATATGCCACAATCACATTATTTACAAAAGGAAGTAAAAAACCATTGACCGGTACCATAACAGGAAAGAACGGAAGTTTTACTTTAAGTGAACTGCCCGACGGAAACTATACTGTTGTGTTTGAATTTTTGGGGTATAATGCAACAACCATTAATGATGTGCAGCTTAATAAAAATATTCCACATGCCGATCTTAAAAATATACACCTGGCTCGAAAAAAGAATACACTTGAAACGGTTACAGTTACTGCTCAGGCAAAACTGGTAGAGAATAAAATAGATAAGATGGTATTTAATGCAGAAAAGGATGTTACATCTCAATCAGGGGTTGCCACAGATGTGTTGAAGAAAATACCACAGGTATCGGTTGATATAGATGGCAATGTTCAATTATCCGGCAGCGGCGGTGTGCGGTTTCTTATAAATGGCAAACCTTCCACTGCTTT
>JAYSTT010000617.1:0-12772 GCA_043719495.1 Ferruginibacter sp.
GTTTGATTTTTGGTACGAATACAAAATGGTTGTACCTAAAGGCTATGTCCGCATTTTGGGTAAGCTTGCTGAAATTACCGACAGCGGGATCCCCATTCATTTTTTTGTAGGCAACCACGATATGTGGATGAAAAATTATTTTCAGCAGGAACTTAATATTCCCGTTTATTTTGAACCAGTGCCGTTTGAATTTAACGGTAAAAAATTTTTAATAGGCCATGGCGATGGTTTAGGCCCCGATGATCATGGTTATAAATTCATTAAAAAAATATTCAGGAATAAAGTTTGTCAGTGGTTGTTTGGCATTTTACCGCCGCAAATTGGAATGGGCATAGCTAATTATTTCAGCCGTAAAAGCCGGGCACAAACCGGCCAAACCGATGAACAATTTTTAGGAGAAGATAAAGAATGGCTTATAATTTATTGTAAAGAAATTTTACAACAACAACACTATGATTTTTTTATTTTTGGCCACCGGCATTTGCCTATAAACTTTAACTTACCGGCAAGCAGCCTTTATATTAATTTAGGCGACTGGATAAAGTATGATAGCTATGCAGTGTTTGATGGAAAGGATTTGGAGCTAAAATATTATAAGCCCTTATCCCCTAAAGGGGAAAATGGAGAAGATTAATAAGAAGATTCGGTTTTTTTAGATTAAAATAAAATTGCAAAAAATAAAAAACATATTATTCTCTTTTCTGTGCCTCTATGCCGCTGTGGCAACGAAAGCGCAAGGCGATTCGGCCTTTACTTTTTTAAAAATAGTAAAAGGCAATTACAGCAATTTTAATGTAGATAACCTGGGTAATATTTATCTCATTACTGCTAATAATCAGTTAAAAAAAATAAACGGAAACGGTGATTCAATTGGCATTTTTAATGATGTAAAACGTTACGGTAATATTTCTTCTCTTGATGTTTCCAATCCCCTAAAAATTTTACTCTATTATAAAAATTTTGCTACGGTAGTTGTATTAGACAGGTTTTTAAACATTCGCAACAGCATCAATTTTCGCAAAAAAAATATTTTTTCTGTACAAACTATTGCCATGTCCTACGACAACAATATCTGGCTGTTTGATGAACAGGATTATAAACTAAAAAAAATTGATGAAACTGGAAAATTGCTGCTGGAAAGCACTGATTTCAGGATGTTATTCGACTCTGTTCCTTCCCCAATACAGTTAACGGATAAAGAAAATTTTATTTACCTGTACGATCCTGAAAAAGGTTTTTATATTTTTGATTATTATGGGTCCTTTAAAAACAGGCTTACCTTTTTAAACTGGGATAATGTAGCAGTATCAGAAAAAAGCATATACGGTTTTGTTAAAAATAAATTATACAGTTACCAATTAAACTCACTAGCCTTAAAAGAATACCTGCTGCCTCCATTTTTTGGAAATTATACTGCAATAAAAGCCATTAATGGAAAATTGTACCTGTTAAAAAATGATGGTATATATATTTACCAGGTCAGGTAGAGAGTTGTAATTGTATTGCAATTGTTTTTATTGAATAAAACATATTTGTAAATTACATAGCTGGTTTTTCATAACTAACTTCTTTATCGTAATTTTATTCCATGGATTTTTTAGACCAGGTTTATTTAGATAACAGCATCAGAAGTTATTGCATTGTTGGCAGCTCTATTTTAGTAATACTTATTTTAAAAAAGTATTTTTCCCGTTACATAGCGGCACTGCTCTTCCGCTTATTTCATCGCATATGGAAAAGTGTTGCCAAGAAAACTTTTATTGACCTTGTTGTTGGCCCTTTAGAATGGTTGCTGTCTATTTTGATTGCTGTATTTGCTATCGACAAATTAAATTTTCCATCTGCCTGGCAGTTTAAAATTTACGGCCATGCGCTTGACGATATTTTTACCAGATTTGGTATTGGTATCATCATTATTTCATTTACATGGTTTTTGTTACGTGTAATTGATTTTATTGCGCTGGTACTGGAGCAAAAAGCTGCTGGCTCTGTAGATAAGACCGATGATCAGTTAGTAGTTTTCTTTCGTGATTTTTTAAAAATTATTATTGTTATTATTGGTTTACTGATGCTTATAAAAGCTTGTTTTAACCAGCCAGTAGGTAATTTATTAACCAGTTTGAGTATTATAGGAGCAGCGGTGGCATTGGCAGCTAAAGAAAGTTTAGAAAATTTAATTGCATCCTTTATCATTTTCTTTGACAAACCATTTACTGCAGGCGATATAATAAAAGTAAATAACGTTTCGGGTATTATTGAAAAAACAGGTTTACGCAGTACCCGTATCCGCACAGCAGATAAAACCCTGGTTACAGTACCCAATAAACAAATGGTAGATAGCGCAGTGGATAACTGGAGTTTACGTACGCACCGCCGTGCCGAAATAAAGTTGGAACTCTCCACTAAAACAACAGCTGTATTATCTCAAAAGTGTATTGACGAAATAAAAGATATTTTAAATTCAAAAAAAGAATCCTTCACATCATACAGCGTTTATCTGACAGAAATTATCAAAACAGGGCCAGTAATCATTGCAGAATATCTTACGCTGCCAATAGCTTTGGAAGAGTTTAATAATTTAAAACAAACAGTAAATTTTTCAATCAAGAAAATGCTGGAAGAAAATAATATAGAAATGTCAACAGCATTATGTTCAGATACTGCTTTTAACGGAATAAAGGAAGGAGAATAAAATTTAATTTTTCAATATTTCTCCCAGTTCCCTGTCCCACTTTCCTGTTTTACCATACTCAACAACACGTCCAATTTCCTTCCCCTCTTTCATTACAATAATGGTGGGTACATTTATAATATTAAATGCTTCGGTAATGCTGCCTAATGATTTCTTTGCCCGGTTAACAGCAAAAAAAGTTATCGCATTATCTGCAACACCACTCATTTCCTGCAACTTAAAAAATTTAGGCAAAATAAATTGCGTATCCTCACACCAGGTGCCGCCAAAAACTACAAACTGCACTTTATTTTTCATCCTTTCAAAAGCAGAAAGTGTTGCAGTATCGGACTTATAACCATTTGCACTGCTGTTGTACCATTTATAAGTGGAATCATTTTGAATAACATATTTATTAATTATTCCTCTAAGTATATGCTGCTCCGGATGATTTTCATCTTTTAAAATTTCGTATTGTGCCTGGCTATAAGCATTTATAAAAAACAAACAGCAAAATAAAAATATTGCTAAAAATTTCATTTGATAAAGTTAATTGGTGGAAAAATTAATGAGGTAAAGTTCAGCTTAAAAACCCTTTTGTAAAAAACAACTTTGTTAATACCGGGTTATAGATTCAGTTTAAGTTCGTTTAAAAAAAGTTTAAGTTTTTTAAGCGATTCTATCATAGCAAATTTATCGTCTGCTTTTTTATTATTCTTTAAAAAATCTTTTGCCCCTTCCATGGTGTATTTTCTTTCTCTCAATAAATTATAAATAAGCTTTAAATTTTTAACATCTTCCGGCCTGAACAGCCTGTCACCCTTACCATTCTTTTTAGGCTTTAATACATCAAATTCATTTTCCCAAAAACGTATCAGGCTCTGGTTTACTTTAAACATATCAGCCACAATGCCAATAGGATAATACATTTTTTCAAACAATACTTCATCTTCAGGTACTTCAATCAAATCCAACCCTGCATCCATATCTTTCAAACTCATGCGGCCACGGCTTTGTTTTTTATTCGTCTTCTTTTTAGGTTTAGGCACAGCGGCGCTTATTGCAGTTATATCAATAACAGTATCCTCAGCCTCAATAAGTTTTTCTTCATTAGCAGCAACAGCAATTGCTTCAGTATCTTTAGTAACCGAAGGCGCATTATCAAAATCAAAAGAAAATTGGTTAAGTGGCATAATTAAAATTAATCAAAACTTTTGGCACTGCCAGTAGCAGCAATTTTTAAAACCCTTTCGTATTGTTCTGCATTTAAATCATTAAAGAAAAAGTAAACCGGGTCAACCGGTGTTCCATTAATATGTACTTCGTAATGACAATGCGGCCCGGTACTGGCACCCGTGCTCCCCACCCACCCAATTACTTCGCCGCGTTTTACCCGTTGTCCGTCCCTTACCTTTATACGTACCATGTGCATATATACTGTTTCGTATCCATATCCATGATTAATGATAACATGATTGCCTGTTCCGCTTCCTACACCTGCAGTAGTAACTACCCCATCGCCGGTGGCATAAATGGGGGTGCCTTGTGGCGCAGTAAAATCTAAACCATTATGCATTTTCCCAATGCCATAAATGGGGTGTATCCGCATACCAAAACCACTGGCTATTCTGTTTAATTCTTTATTACTTACTGGTTGTATTGCAGGTATACTGGCTAATTTATTTTCCTGGTTATTTATTAATTTTTCAATAGCTCCATAACTTTCAAACTGATAAGCTGCACGTGCAGCAATATTATTCAATGTTTTGGCAATATCATTTCCAAGTTCGTCATCATTCATCAAACTAACTTTATCCAGTTCTTTTTTCTGTTCAATAAGTTTAGTCCTGGCACTGTCGGTTAAAGGGTTAGCTTCAAAAATAGAGCGGTACACCTGGTTATCTCTTTTTTCCAACTCAGCCATTTGTTGCTGCAGTGTTTTAACTCTGCCGTTCAGTACACTGAAATTATCTCTCAAATTATCATACTTCAATTGACTTTCTCTATCTGTTGCCTTGGGTACAAACTTATTGTAAAGGCTTATTATTATAAGTGAACTAACAGCCAATGCCGAAAGAAAACCAAATATCCGAAGCAATTTAACCCTCAACGGAGTAACCAGCTTCTCGTAACGAAGTGTATTGGTGTTATAGAAATATTTAATTTTCTTCATATGCCCCTATCCTCTATAGAAGGAAATGTTTGAAATTATGTTTTATTTTTTGGGTTACAAGCTCCCATAATTCTATTAAGCATCGTTGCACTCTTGTACCACGTATAATTCTTCGGCTTTAATTAGGTTATTATACCCTACTCTTCCGCTGTTTCCACCATTAGTTCCTTCTTCAGGGCACGGAGGGGGCATCTTTTTCTTTACCTTTGCCACCGTTACAAATATAACCCGTTACATAACAAAAATCAACCCAAATAAATACTTGGTATATGATCACAAGTGAAGAGATAAGGCAACAATTCCTTGATTTTTTTAAATCCAGGGGACATACCATTGTTCCTTCTGCCCCTATAGTAATAAAAAACGACCCTACCCTATTATTCACCAATGCCGGTATGAACCAGTTTAAGGATTATTTTTTGGGCAATAAAAAAGCACCTTATACCAGAGCTGCTGATACGCAAAAATGTTTACGGGTTAGCGGTAAACACAACGATCTGGAAGAAGTGGGCGTGGATACTTACCATCATACCATGTTTGAAATGCTGGGTAACTGGAGCTTTGGTGATTATTTTAAAGCAGAAGCCATAGCCTGGAGCTGGGAATTATTGACTGAGGTATACAAATTAGATAAAGACCGTTTGTATGTAACGGTTTTTGAAGGCGATGAAAAAGAAGGGCTACCTGCCTCAAGAATTGCATTAGCGGAGTGGAAAAAAATTTTACCCGATAATCAAATCATCTTTGGCAATAAAAAAGATAATTTTTGGGAAATGGGTGATACAGGCCCCTGCGGTCCTTGCACTGAAATACATGTGGATTGCAGAACAGAAGAAGAAATAGTAAAAATCCCGGGAAGAGATTTGGTAAATAAAGATCATCCGCAGGTAATTGAAATTTGGAACAATGTATTTATACAGTACAACCGTAAAAAAGATGGCAGCCTGGAACCTTTACCCGCCACACATGTAGATACCGGAATGGGGTTTGAGCGACTTACGAGGGTAATACAAAAAAAGCAAAGCAATTACGATACCGATATTTTTACCGGCACCATTGCAGCAACGGAAAAGATAACGGGTAAAAAATATACAGCAGGTGATGATAAAGAAAGTATTGCTTTCAGGGTAATTGCTGATCATATTCGTGCAATATCTTTTACTATTGCCGATGGACAGTTGCCTGCAAACACAGGTGCAGGCTATGTTATACGCCGTATCCTTCGGCGTGCAGTGCGTTACTATTATTCTTATCTTGATTATAAGCAACCCTTGTTGCATCAATTGTTACCAGTTATTGCAAAGCAGTTTGAAAATGTTTTTCCGGAGTTGAACCAGCAGTTGGATTTTGTAAGTAAAGTAGTGAAAGAAGAAGAAGAGGCGTTTTTGAGAACATTAGGTAAAGGACTGTATAAAATTGAAACGGAAATACTCAGGGAACAGGTTTTTAAACAAAGTAGAATAATACCAGGAAAAATTGTTTTTGAATTATATGATACATTTGGTTTTCCTCTTGACTTAACAAAATTAATTGTTAGCGAAGATAATTTAACTGTTGATGAAGCAGGCTTTGAAGCAGAAATGCAACTCCAAAAAAATCGTTCCCGTGCTGCAACTGCAATGGAAACCGAAGATTGGATAACAGTAAATGATATTGCTACTTCAAAATTTGTAGGTTATGATAATTTAGAAACTAAAAGTAAAATTATCAAGTACCGTAAAGTTAGCGGTAAAGGAAAAGAATTGTATCAAATAGTTTTAGATACCACACCATTTTATGCCGAAAGCGGCGGACAGGTTGGCGATGCTGGCTCCCTCTCCTTTGTCGCAGACCCCGATGCTTTCGGGGGAGAGGGTTGGGGTGAGATCATAATAATTGATACTAAAAAAGAAAATGATCTCATTATTCATTTTGCAGAAACCATTCCTGCCTTATTAAATGGAGAAGTAGTTGCAAAGGTTGATACCAGCAGAAGAAGAAACATCACTGTTCACCACAGCGTTACCCATTTAATGCACGCTGCTTTACGCAATGTACTCGGCACACACGTAGCACAAAAAGGCAGTTTGGTAAATGAAGAACACCTGCGTTTCGATTTTAGCCATTTTGCAAAAATGACCGATGCGGAAATTGCAGCAGTAGAAAAATTGGTGAACGAAAAAATAAGAGCCAATATTCCTGTTATAATTAAACAAATGAAAAAAGATGAAGCAGTAGCATTGGGTGCCATGGCTTTGTTTGGAGAAAAATACGGCGATGTAGTTCGTGTGGTAATAATGGATGAAAAATATAGCATTGAATTATGTGGTGGTACTCATGTTGGCAGCACCGGCGAACTGGGATTATTTAAAATAAAAAGTGAGGGAGCTGTTGCAGCAGGTGTAAGAAGAATTGAAGCAATATGCGGTATAGCAACAGAGGATTACGTTAATGATCAATCAGAGCAAATTCGTGTAATTCGTGACAATCTTAAAAATCCCAAAGACATCAGTAAGTCAATTGAAAATTTACAAGCCGAAAATGCTTCCCTCAAAAAACATATTGAATCTTTGGAGGCAAGGCAACTGGTAATCATCAGAAATGAATTATTACAAAAAGATGAGATTATTAACAATATAACTTTTGTGGGCGAAATTATTGAGGTAAACAACGCCGATGCTTTAAAGAAATTATGTTTCGAATTAAAAAATAAACTGAACGACCATGTGGCGGTACTTTGTGCCAATATAGATGGTAAACCATTTGTTGCAGTAGGCATTAGTGATACTGTTGTAGCTGCAAAAAATTTAGATGCCGGTAAAATTATTAAAGAACATATTGCCCCATTAATAAAAGGCGGCGGCGGCGGGCAAAAAAATCTGGCTACTGCTGGCGGGCAGGAGGTGGGTAATTTGAAAGCGGTGATTGAGAAGGTAAAATCATTATTATAAAAGAACTTTTTTTTGTAAAGGGAAGTTTAATTATAAACTTCCCTTTATTAATTTATTGAAATGAATATTTTATTTGAAACACCCCGTTTAATACTCCGCCAGTTTACCCAAGCTGATGCAGCTTTACTATTACAACTCAACAGCAACCCCGAAGTACTAAAATATTTGCATGAACCTCCATTGGAAAAAGAAGAACAAGCACTGCATATTATTAACACCATCATCTTACCACAATATAAAAATAATTTGGGCCGCTGGGCCATACATCTAAAAACCACCAATGAGTTTATTGGTTGGTGTGGTTTAAAATATTTAGTGGAGGCCGTTGAAATTGATTTAGGCTACAGGCTGATGCAAAATTTTTGGGGAAATGGTTATGCATTTGAAGCAGCAAAATACACATTGGAGTATGGTTTTAACCAACTGCATTTAAAAACAATCATTGGCCGGGCACATATAGAAAATATTGCTTCGCTAAAAATTCTGGAAAAAATCGGAATGCAGTTTATAAAAGAAGAAGTGGAGGGTAATTGCCCGGTAAAAATTTTCAGCATCACTAACCCCAATAATTAAATAAACCTGAGGCCTTGCACTTTTTTTTACAAAAAGCAAATTTTTGTACTTCTGTGTTTCAGTGGCATTTTCCAATATTTTGTTAAAGCCAAAAAATAATCTGCGAATTATTTCGTAATTCAAATAATCTGCCTACATTTGACTTACTAAACATTTCGTACATAAAATAAAAAATCATGAAAAAAGTATTTTTAATTGCAGTTGTACTGGGTTTTACTACGCTTAACTATACCGCTTTTGCTCAGGATGAAAAGCCAGAAATAAAGGAGAAAAAGGAAAGAAATGAAACCCAGGAAATTATCATCCGTAAAAAAGGAGATAAAGACAGCAAAGTTATTGTGGAAATTAAAGGCGATGTGGTAACCATCAACGGTAAACCCATTAGTGAGTTTAAAGACGGGGATATCACTATTAATAAAAGAGAGATTAAAATTGGGGACAGATACAATAATCTTTCCTTTGCGCCTTTTGAAACAGAAGGATATTTTAACGGTCTGAAAGCTTATGCTTCTGGAGAGAAAAGAGCATTTTTAGGTGTAACCACAAGTAGTGAAAATGATGGCAATGAAGATAGTAAACCCGGGGGTGCTGCAATTACCAATGTTAGCAAAGGTAGTGCTGCAGAAAAAGCAGGCTTAAAAGAAGGCGATATAATAACAAAGATCAATGATAAAAAAGTGGAAGACCCTTCTGATTTAACCGAAGCTGTCGGTTCTTTTAAACCCAAAGATGAAGTAACGGTATATTACAAAAGAGACGGAAAAGAAAAATCTGCTAAAGCTGTTTTGGGAGAAACAAAATCGTCTATGACCTACTCATTTAGTGGGCCAGGTGCAAATTTACGTTCATTAAAAACTCCAGGCATAGCAATAGCCCCCCGTAATGCCGATGAACCTTTATTATGGAATAATGGAGGCCTTGCAGAGCTTGATAGAGCCCAATCACTTTATGGAATGGCTACGTTTCCCCGTCATCAAAAATTAGGATTAAAAATACAGGATACAGAAGAGGGTAATGGCGTAAAAGTTTTAGATGCCGAAAAAGATTCACCTGCCGAAAAAGCAGGACTTAAAAAAGATGATATCGTTACCGAAATTGGAGGCCAGAAAGTAACTAATACTGATGAAGCAAGGGAACAACTAATGGAAAATGCAGAAAAATCAACTTATAATATTAAAGCAAAACGTAACGGCAACGAAATGAGCTTTGATATTAAAATTCCAAAAAAATTAAAAACCGCTAACTTATAAAGCCATTGAAAATTAAAAGTGCTTCTGCAGATACAGGAGCACTTTTGTAAAAAAAATTTATACACTGAGCAGTTATGTTTGATAGTACCCTGAATTGTATTTTTTACTATTGAATAAATGAACATGAAAAAAATTGTACTGCTATCAATTATTATCATTTTTGCAACTGCTTGTTCAAACAATAATAAATCTGACAATTCTGAAGGTTTAAGCTCCTCTGAATTTACTACTGATACCTGCAAATTAATAGATAGCTATCTCATAAAATTATCGAAGGAGAAAGATTTTTCTGGCGGACTTATTATTATAAAAGGCGGTAAGAAAATTTTTTGTAAAGGGTATGGCTGGGCAGACAGGGATAAAAAAATACCCTTTACACCCGGCACATTAGCATCGATGGGCAGTATTACTAAAGCATTTACTGCAACTGCAATAATGAAATTAACCGAACAAAATAAATTGTCGGTAACTGACTCTATAAAAAAATTCTTTCCGACAATTCCTGCCGACAAAGCAAACATCACTATTCACCAACTACTCACTCACTCTTCAGGCTTTCACGAATTTTTAAAACAGGATGGTGGCGACTATGAAAAAATTAACAAAGAGGAATTTTTAAAAAGGGCTTTCTCAGAACCTTTAGCTTTCAAGCCGGGTGCAAAAGCTGTTTACACAAATGTGGGAATGAGCATACTGGCAATTATTATAGAACAAATATCCGGACTTGACTATGAACAATTTTTACAGCAAAATATTTTTGAACAGGCAGGAATAAAAAATATAGGTTATCACTATCCTGTTTCATTAAATGACACCATAGCAACAGGATACCAAAATGGAAAAATCTGGGGAACACATCAACAACATTTTAAAGAGGCTGGCGGTGGCCCTTTTTGGAATTTAAAAGGCAATGGTGGTTTAGAGGTTTCATTAAATGATATGTTTCTTTGGGCCAACAGTTTTACTAATCATACCATTCTTAAGGAATCAACCATTCAGAAAATATTTACCCCACATATACAGGAAGAAGGCTATAATGGCGAATCTTCCTTTGGCTATGGCTGTAACATTTCAAAAAGCCGACGAAACACCAAAATGATAGATAATGGAGGCAGTAATGGCATTTATTTTGCCCGTCTTGTTCGTTTACCAGATGAAGGTATTGTTTTTTACATGGTAACCAATGAAAGTTCTATAAATACCAATATGGTTTTACCAAACATAACTCAGTTATATTTTCAGGGAAAAATTGTAGCTGATGCAATGGTAAACAGGCCAAAGTTTGAAAATGCACTTTCAAAACAAATTTATGAGATACTTACAAAACCATCAACAACTGACTTAGGCATAGAACTGGAAAAAGAAAATATAAAAGTTGAGGATGATATGATTTTATTGGAAGTAGGACAAAAACTTATACAGGAAAAAAAGAATGATAAAGCTTTAGTCTTATACAAATTCTATACAAAAAAATTTCCCGGTATAGTGGTAGCCTGGAACGACTTAGGTGATATTTATCAATTACTAAACAATAAAAAAGAAGCCATTAAATGTTACCAACAGGCTTTTACAATACGGCCAGGAAATCCCAGGGCAAAAGAAAATATCGATAAGTTGACTAAATGAAAAACATACAACCTCTGCTATTTATAGCATCTTCCTTACCTTTGACTGGTGAAAAATAATGATAAATACCAGGTGGTTATTGGCCTGGAAGTACATGCACAGTTACTCACTGAAAGTAAATTATTTTGTGGCGATAGTGCTGCTTTTGGCGGCGAACCTAATACTCATATCAGCCCTATAACGCTGGCACATCCGGGTACATTACCAAAGATGAACCGCAAGGCCATTGAATATGCTATTAAACTTGGCCTGGCTTTACATTGCGATATTGAACAGCATAATTATTTTGCCCGTAAAAATTATTTTTATCCCGATTTACCTAAAGGTTACCAGGTTAGCCAGCATACTACCCCTATTTGTAAAAATGGTTATGTGCCCATTAAAACTGCAGATGCTAAAAGAAATATTTTGCTCAACAGAATACATATAGAAGAAGATGCCGGAAAAAGTTTGCATGATGTGGATGAAAATTTTACTTCAATAGATTTAAACCGGGCTGGTGTTTGTTTATTGGAAATTGTAAGTGAACCTGATTTACACAGCAGCGAAGAGGCCTTTGTATACATCACCGAATTGAGAAAATTAGTTCGCTGGCTGGAAATTTGCGACGGCAATATGGAAGAAGGCAGCATGCGATGCGATGCTAATATTTCTATCCGTTTAAAAGGCGAAACAAAACTGGGCACAAGGGTTGAAGTAAAAAATTTAAATAGTATACGCAATGTAAAAAAAGCCATTGATATTGAAGTGGCGAGGCTTATTGAAATTACTGAATCCGGCAATAAAATTATTCAGGAAACAAGAAGCTTTGATGCTGATAACAACAATACTTTTTCTTTACGTACTAAAGAAGAAGCGGATGACTACCGCTATTTTCCCGAACCAGACCTTACCCCATTTTTTATTACAGATGAATTTTTGCAACAAATAAACGAAGCTATTCCTGCACTGTCCGAAACATTAGAAAAAAAATACCGGGAAATTCTGCATTTGCCTGCCTATGATGCGGGGGTTATTTGCAGCGATAAAGAAACAGTAAATTACTTTGAGGCAATTATTAAACACACTAATAATTACAAAGCTGCGGCCAACTGGTTACTTGGACCTGTTAAAAGTCATTTAAACGACAGCCAGACTGATATTAAAAATTTTATTTTACCTGCTGAAAAAATTGCCGGTTTAATACAATTGGTTGATGAGGGGAAAATTAATTTCAGTAACGCTTCTACAAAAATTTTTAATGAACTATTGAACAATACCGAAAAACAACCTTTACAAATTGCTACAGCACTAAACCTTTTGCAGGAAAGTAACAGCAGTTCTGTTGAAGCATGGGTAGATGATGCCATAGCAAAAATGCCCGATAAAGTGGCCGCATATAAAAGCGGTAAAAAAGGATTAATTGGTTTATTTGCCGGCGAAGTAAAAAAATTAAGCAATGGCAAAGCAGATATGCAAATGGTAAATAAATTATTAAGCGAAAAGCTTGGTTAGTATTTACCTGATGACTTACATAGTAAAGTAATATAAATCTGAAAAAAACAAAATG
>JAYSTT010000618.1:0-12764 GCA_043719495.1 Ferruginibacter sp.
TTTTCTAAAATATCCAAAGCGGTTTGTAAACGGTCGTCTTCGCAAAGAGAACTACCAATTTTACCCCCTCTTGCTTTTAAGAAAGTATAAGCCATACCACCACCAATGATGATATCTGTGGCTCTTTGTAATAAATTTTCGATGATCAATATTTTATCTGAAACTTTTGCACCGCCAATGATTGCAGTAAAAGGCTTTTCTGCCTGGTGCAATACTTTTTCTGCACTCAACACTTCACTTTCCATTAAAAGGCCAAACATTTTTTTATCTGGTGTAAAGAATTTTGCAATTACCGCCGTACTGGCATGTGCCCGGTGTGCAGTACCAAAAGCATCATTCACATATACATCACCTAATTTGGATAATTTTTCGGCAAAAGCTTCATCACCTTTCTCTTCTTCTTTATAAAAACGAAGGTTTTCCAATAATAACACTTCGCCATTACGTAACATAGAAGCTGTCATCCCGGCTTGGGTACCAATACAATCATCTGCGAAAAAAACGTTGATCGTTGGTTGTTGTTCGTTGGCCGGTGAAGGATTCAATAACTGATAAAGATGTTTTACCAAATGCTTTAAGGAGTATTTATCTTCCGGTCCGCCTTTTGGTCTGCCGAAGTGGCTCATTAAAATTACTTTACCGCCATCGGCCAATATTTTTTTTATGGTAGGAATGGTAGCAGCCATCCTGTTATCGTCGGTGATGTTGAATTTGTCGTCGAGTGGTACATTAAAGTCAACACGTACCAGCGCTTTTTGGCCGGCAAAATTGTGGTTGGAAAATTTACTCATAATACCTCAGTCTTTGCCAGGCGGCAGAGAACTTAATTTTAAAGGTTATCTAATAAACGAGGCTTCCTACAATATTGAAAGCGCCGTATTTAATACGTTGAACAAAGATCTATTGTACAAGAGTGATTATTTTTTTTTCTCAAAAAAGAAAAATAACAAACAACTGTTGCCAATGAAGATGAATAAAGATATAAAGCCCGTCACAAAAAGTCACTTAATGAACTATGCTCATTTTTTTCGCTTTTATCTTCTGCATAATCAAATTCCCCTTTAGGGGCGGAGGGACATCCCTTACTTAATCAACCCTGCAAAATAATTAACGGTACGTACCAATTGAGATACATAACTCATTTCATTATCGTACCAGCTAACAGCTTTAACTAATTGTTTATCGCCTACAGTTAACACTTTGGTTTGTGTAGCATCAAACAAACTACCGAAGGTTGTTCCGATAATATCGCTGCTTACAATTTCATCTTCGGTATAACCAAAGCTTTCATTGCTGGCGGCTTTCATTGCTGCGTTTATTTCTTCTACAGTTACTGTTTTATTTAATACAGCTGTTAATTCTGTAAGTGAACCGGTAATTGTTGGCACCCTTTGAGCGCTGCCATCTAATTTTCCTTTAAGTTCGGGTAATACAAGGCCTATTGCTTTTGCTGCGCCGGTGCTGTTTGGTACAATATTGGCTGCTGCCGCTCTTGCCCTGCGTAAATCGCCTTTTGCATGTGGTGCATCTAAGGTGTTCTGGTCGTTAGTATAAGCATGAATGGTGGTCATAATGCCTTGAACTATTCCATAACTATCGTTCATTACTTTTGCCATTGGCGCCAAACAGTTGGTGGTACAACTTGCACAGCTAATAATGGTTTCGGTACCATCTAAAATAGCATGGTTAACATTAAATACCACTGTTTTTAAATCGCCTGTTGCCGGAGCGGAAATTACTACACGTTTTGCACCTGCCGTAATATGGGCTTCTGCTTTAGCTTTATCGGCAAAGAAACCAGTACTTTCTATCACTACATCCACATTGTGACTGCCCCATGGAATTTGAGCCGGATCTTTTTGTGCGTATATTTTTACTTCGTGGCCGTTTACAATAATTGAATTTTCGGTGTGAGTAACAGTTTGGTCAAAGCGGCCCTGTGCACTGTCATACTTTAATAAATGTGCCAATACTGCGGGACTGGTTAAATCGTTGATGGCAACCACATCAATACCCTGCATATTATATATTTGACGGAAAACCAAACGGCCTATACGGCCAAACCCATTGATTGCAACTTTAACTGTACTCATAACTGTAATTTAAATTTATTAAAATTTTTATTAAGATGGCAAAATTACTGTTTGTGTTACATATAAAACAGGATTATTTTAAAGTTTTCGGTATTGGTAATAAGCGGTGATTTATAAATTGCTTACGGTTTTAAGATATTGCAGCTGATTTATTTAAAATATTTGGCTAAAAAACTGCCACACGTTATCTTTGCCGTCCTTTAATAAAAGATGCCGCGTTGGTCAAGGGGTTAAGACGCCTCCCTTTCACGGAGGAATCACGGGTTCGAATCCCGTACGTGGTACAAGAGAAGCTGACAGCCTTTAGTTGTTAGCTGACAGAAAAAGCCTTTCAAGTATTGAAAGGCTTTTTTGTTGACGGTATTTTACCAGTGAATTTTTCTTTGTTATTGCTACTATTTTTTTGTTGCCGGGTTAAAGGTTTGCCAGCTATGCCAAAACTCCTGGTAGGCCGGTAGTGGTTTTAAGGAAGCGCTGCCAGCTATTGCTTTTCCATTTATCCGATATTGAATATTATTTTGCAGCAAAGTATCGTTGTGTATGCTAAAACTGTTTGCTGCATCCGCATTTTCAAAAGCAAAAAAACTTTTATTGTCTTTTGCCAGCACTACCACAATATCTTTACCGCCCAGTTTATCATGTATAATACGTTTTGTTTTTAATTCATTCCAGTCGTATGCCTTGTTATCATTTCCTGCTTTTACACCCACCACCCATGATTTTTCTTTCCAGCTAAGGCTATCGGTGCCAATAAGTTTGCTAGTGCTTTTACCAGCTTCGTATTTACCGGTTGTATCATACTTGTCTTTAAACGAAGGGTCTTCCTGCATTACCAATGTTGCAGGATTTAAAAGCAACCAATCTGCCAGTGATGTTTGAGTACTGTAAAATTCCGGCAATTTTTGGCCTTTTAATTTACCTGTTATGGCTTCGCCGGTTGCCTGACGCCACCAGCTTTTTGTGGTTTCATCTTCTATCATGGCATTAAAATGATCCATGCCGACTAATCTAAAATTTTCTGCTTTACCATTTACAATTGGTTCAAACACTCTGCCTGTTCGGCAAACAGTGCAATAAGTAATTAATAATTTTTTACCTCCTACAACATCTTGCACCTGATGATGATAACCTAAAAAACGAATAGGGTATGCTTTTGCTTCGCCATTATTTACTACACCAATTACTAACCGGTTACTGTCCACCTTATTTTTATCAGCCGTAACCGTAGTTAATTGTTTTGGTATTTTAAACATTGCATCGGCAGCCATGTTAAAATTAGCCATGTATATTACTGCACCCAGCAAAACCAATGGAATGGCTGGTATCCATTTTCTTTTCCATGTAGATTTTAGCAGACCAATTATAATCATCAATATAAAAAGTCCTCGGAACACCCAACGCCATTTATACAAAAAATAAGCAGCATCAATACTGTTCATTCGCTGGCTGCCGGGCATGGGCATAATGAAATATACGTTGGCTACTTCAAATAGAAATAAACCAAGGCAACCGAACCAGAATAGCTTTTTCATAATTAAGAATTTACTATTTTATAAAACTAATCGTTTACAAAGACCTCACCCCAACCTCCCGAAAAGTCGGGACAGGCTCTCTCCAAAGGAGAGGGAACTGGAACCGGGTTTATCATTTTTCAGCATCCTTTTTAGATTAAAGACGTTGACCAACTATTTATACAAATCAAAATCAAGATAACCTTCTTCTGCTCTCATTTTTGCTCTTTGCACATACACTTCTCTATCAGCCGGTGCCCATGTTGCCAGGCCATCTACATAGCGGTTAAACATACAAAAGGATGCTGCTATTAAAACGGTGTCATGTATTTCTTTATCTGTTGCTCCTGTTGCTTTTGCATTTTCAATTTGTACTGCTGTTACAAATTTACCACCCTTTTGCACACTGCCTGCTATAGCTAATAATGTTTTTATTTTTTCTGAAATAGCTGCTGACTGAAAATCATTTTTTATGGTATCTATAAACTGCATATCGCACTGCATATAATGCTGTGCCAATGCACTATGCACATTTTGGCAAAAGAAACAATCATTTAAATACGATACATAAGCACCAATTAATTCCCTGTCGCCACGGCTGAGTGTATTGTTATCATCTCTTAATAAAATTTCTGCCAGTTCATTCAAGGGCCTGGCTGTTTCGGGACGAAAAGCCATTGGACCTCTGATGCCCGGCAATTCTTCAGGTAAATTAATGTGTGCCATAATTATTTTATTGGTTGGGGTAAGGAGTAACCGGTTGCTATTTTCTTTCCCATTTCTTCATAAACCGCCGGGTCGGTGGGAGTAAAACTTGCTAAGCCATCTACATAGCGATTGAACATACAAAATGCTGCTGCTATCAACACTGTATCATGTATTGTTTTATCGTCTGCCCCCAATTCTCTTGCAGCTTGTATATCTGATGTGGTTACTTCTTTTCCTAAAATCTGTACTTTGCCTGCAATATTCAACAGCGCTTTCATTTTATCAGATACAGAAGATTGCTGCATATCATTCAGCACTTCATCTACAATATTTTTTTCTTCCCCATATAAACATCTTGCAGCAGCGGCATGGCTGCTCATACAAAACATGCAATCATTTTTATACGAAACATAAGTGGCAATCAGTTCCCTTTCTGATTCGGTTAATGGCGAAGGGCTCCTTAATAAAACTTGTGCTAAATCGTATAGCGGTTTTCCGGTTTCCGGTCTGAATAAAACCAGGCTCCTTATTCCGGGGATACCTTCTTCAACTTTTATATGTGGCATAAATAATTTTATTACTGTTTTGATGCAGGCGCAAAAAATGTAAATGCTAACCCCACCAAAAACACCAATGAAAAAATAAATAATGCATTGCTGTAACCACCCAGTTGTGTAACCAGTACACCCACAAATAATACTGCAACGGCAGTGAGTACCCTGCCGGTATTAAAACAAAAACCGGTAGCGGTACCCCGTATAGCAACGGGAAATAAATCAGGAATATAAACAGATAATACACCTTGGCTTGCGCCAAAGAAAAAAGAGAGTGCAGCTATCTCCACATAAATAATAGGGGAAAAAGAAGTGTTGGTTTTAAACAACACAAATGCAGCAACAGCACATACTGCATAACAAAGCAATAATGATTTTTTCGCACCAATACTATTGATTAACCAGCCCGATAAAAATCCGCCAATTAAACCGCCCATGCCCAGCATCATCATGCTAAGACCCCGTTCTTTTTGTGCATCACCACTGGTAACCAATGTTTGTATCCAGGTAGGCAGCCACGAAAAAATAGCCCATAAACCAATGAGCATCGAACCAAAAATAACCGCACCAAAAATTAAATTCTTACGATGGCTTTTTGTAAAAATAGATTCCTTATTTGCTGCCAGTGATATAATTTCTTCTTTATTGAGTTTCCATTTTTTTGATTCTTTCAATAACCAAACAGATACTATTGCAATAGCCACGGAAAAAATACCCACTAAAAATCCCTGCCGCCATGAGGATACAAAATAATCAATAACCCCCGCAGAAAAAATGCCCACCGGAATGGAGATAGATAAAAAACCCATAAAAATAGCCCTTGATTTTTTGGGCCACTCTTCCATCATTAAGGTTGTGGTAGTAACCAACACACCACCTAAACCAAAGCCACTAAAAAAACGGCAGATAGCAACGCCCCACCAGGTGGGCATATACCCGGTAAAAATTGTAAAGAAGCCGTAACATGCAATAGCAATTATTAACCCTTTTTTTCTACCTGCTTTATCACTGATGATACCACAAATAAATCCACCAATGGAGCCACCGAAAATAAATATGGCGTTTATATATGCACTGATATTATTAATTTCATTTTCACTTTTATTGCCCAGCAAATCTTTTACTGCCACCGGTAAATAAACCGACATTAGTGTTGACACAACCCCTGCAAACGCAGTACCAAAAAAGCAAATTAAAAATAATAACCAGTGATAAAATTTTATTCTTTCATCTTGTTCAGCAATATTCATTATTTATTTTTTAAGGTGTTCGTACCCTTGCGGCAAACGATTGTATCCATTATTTTTTAATCTTTCTCCAAGACCTTTGTAAAAAGCAGGGTCTGTCGGCGTAACAGTAGCCAGCCCGTCTACATATCTGTTGTACAGGCAAAACAAAGCAGCAATTAAAACGGTATCATGTATTTCCAAATCAGTCGCACCTTCTTCTTTTGCTTTTTGTACAGTTTCTGCAGTAACAGCTTTACCGCTTTGTTGCACCTGGGCCGCAATGGTAAGCAAGGCTTTCATTTTATTACTTACTGGTGCAGTAATTATATTCTCTTTTACTTTGGCAGCAGTTTCTTCTTCACCCAATAAAACATCCGCAGCAGCAGTGTGTGCCGTGCAGCAAAACGTACATTCATTTTTATAAGAAACTATAGTAGCTATTAACTCTCTTTCTCCTTCAGTTAAGGTCGATGGTCCCCGCAATAATATTTGCGTTAGCTCTCTTATAGGTGCAGCCGTTTCTTTACTGTATTCCAGCAGGCCGGTAATACCCGGCAAGTGTGCTTCTAATGGTATGTAAGGCATAAATTAATTTTTAATAGTGAACACAGTAAGTATGTATAGTTAAATTTGCCCTGCTTAGACAAGCAGCGCTTTGTTTAACTATTTTTTGCTATAAAACGACTATGTTCTTAATATTTTAAAAAGTATTTGCCGATTTTCTTTTAAAAAATTTCGTAAAATTTGCCCCGCTTAGATAGGCAGCGCCCTTATTTTACGGTTGTTGTTATCAAACGATTAAATAACGATAACAATATTTTTATTCGGCGCCGTCTGTACGGCCCCGTGTAATTGCGAATGCTCCAATTTTATTCCCTGCTTCCAACCCTTTATCACAATCGCTGCGGTAATGTATTGCACCATACAAACGGGATAAAGATGCCTCTTTTGCCATATCCGTATAGGCTTGCGCCCTTGCAGGAATGATATAACCTAATGTGGTGGCAGCTGCGCCGCTAAATGTACTGTGGCCCGATGTATATGATGGAAAATTAGGCAAGCCTGTTACCGTTTTAATTCGGTTATCCATTTGCGATGGCCTGGGGCTGTAATAGGTATATTTAGTATCCCAGCAGGACACTGCAGCATCCATTAAACTCATATTCAGCAATGCCATATTTCTTGCCCACCTTGCCTCGCTAAAATTTTGTTGTGCAAAATCAGTTGCAGCTATATAATTCCAGTGGCCGGGTGGTGTATAAGTGCTTATACCATCGGCCCAAAAATGTGCAATAGCCAATTGGTCTTTGGTCAAATTTTTACTAAACTGATATACCTCTTCCAACTCAGCTTTAAACTGTGGGGATGATGTAGATGGTGGTGCCACCGGACGAATAACAGTTACCATAGTTAATGAATCAAACAAAAATGTTTTTACTTTTCCAAACAAAGGCAACATGCCGGGACGCTTTGGTGTTTCCTGGCTAATCCATGGTGTTTCGCCTCTTGCAACACAATCAGCTTCCTGCTGTGCCCAAACAGTTGCATTACCAACGGCTGCGCCTGCCCTGTCGCCCCTTGCACGTGCAATAAATTTTGCAGCCACTAATTTCCCTAATGCTTCGCCTGCATCTAAATCACTACGCACATTTGCGCCTGCAATTAATCTTGCCCGTTTATGTTCTTCGGCCTTTTGATTTATAAAATCCTGGTCGCCGGGAAATAATAATTTTAATATTTCCACACTTGATCCCAGCACCACAGCATCTTCGCTTGGGTAAGATGGTAATGTTGATTTGGGTAACAGTGTTTGGATATTTGCATCTACCACAAATGGTGCATTACGATTGTACAACAACTTGTAATAGTAACCTGCCACACAAGCATCGTATTGCGCTGCACTTAAATAGGCATAAGCCCTTGCAGAATATGGCGGATTGGCAAATGGAAATGTTGGATAAGCTAACGGATTAGCAGCACTAGGTATGGGATATGTACCATCAGCATTTTGATAAGGCGGTATATTATGTTTTGCCACCAGCTCTCTCATAATTTCGTTCCAGCGTAACACAGCACCTGCTCCCCAGTAATTTACCAATTGCCTTTCTTCGGTTGTAATTTGATTTTGAAAACTTTTTATTTCGTTTAGCTGCACTACATAATCGGGTGAGGTAGTAGCAATGGGTGCTGCACATGCAAACTCACTTGCACTTGTTAACAAAATAGGTTTCCAGGTGCCTGCATTACCATCAACACGTGTTGGGTTTATTACAGGGTAAGAAAGATTTACTTCCTCTAATTTTTTTGAGCAGCTATTAGAAACAACAATGGCTGTAATAAAACTGCTGTATAAAAATATTTTTTTCATAATGCTATTTTTAACCGCCTGCGGCGGGATGTTTTTATTTTTTTGTTTCTTCTTTTTTCTTTTTACTAAAATCTAAAATGTAAAATATGCCGCCGCCAAAGCTGGTGCTTTGCCCCACATTGCGGCCGGCAACTGTAGTGTTAGCATCTGCAATAAAAGATAAGCCGTTGATAAAATCGGTATCATACTTTACATGCATGCCAATTTTTGTGGCATTCATTTTATTGCTGATAAAAGGCATGTTGTTTTTAGTAATGTCGAAGCCATGAATAGTTGTCCACTTATCTGCAACAGCTTCTATTATCCATGTGCTGCTGCGGTAACCGGCACGTAAATTAAAATAGGTGGCATCGGGCATTTTTACTTCGTTGGTGTAATGCATTTCGGTGGTGTAATACGTAGTCCTGTCAAGCTCTACATTATTACGGAAATTATAGGTGCCGCTTGCTGTTGCAAACCAGTTGCCAATTTCGTAATCGGCCATTAACCTTACCATTGCAGTTTTGCTTTTTAAACCAATAGATAAAGGCAACAAATCTGCCGTGTAATTTGATACCGGAGTTGACAAACCACCAATTACAATTCCTTTTAAATGGCCTTTGCCAATATGTTTATCTTTAGCCACCCATTTTACGAACAGCGAAAAATCCTGTAAACCTTTTTGCCCGGCAAGTTGCCCTGCGCTGGCTTTTGTTTTGATATAAGGCAAACCAAAAAGTACATTTAGTTTATCAGTTACACCATAGTTGCCCATTATCATTGCAGCAGTAGCACTTACTGTTCCCAGGTTGGCATTATCTCTTTTAAAAGTTCCTTCCCAATAATTTTTCCAACTGCTTTTACTAATGGTGGGCCCCACACAAAAAAAGTTTTTCTGCATCATCAGCCCATCAATATCAGTTTGGGCTTTTGCAAATAGATTAATTAAGCAAAAGAAAATAATTAATAGCATTGCTTTTTTAAATATTTTTTTCATAATTTTTATTTAATATTTTTTTGTTTGTACCGGAATAAATTATTTCTCCAGTTTTAATTTACCTACAATAAAATCGCCTACTTTTTTTCCAAATTCATTACTTACCAAACAGCTTGGATGAAAATGAATGCCGCCATAAAATCTGGCCATATTATTTTCCTGTGCTGCCTGCCTGAAGGAAGTAAAAGAACGGTTGGCAATACCAAACTCCAGTTCGCTGGTATCAGTGTAAATAAAATTATCACCGTATATTTTTGTTAATGCTTCTGCTGCTGCAGATGATACGGTGCTGTGCCCACAGGTATATTCGGGAAAAGGCGGTGTTTGCAAATATGGTCTCCAGTCCTGGTCAATATATTTATTAATTGCAGTTTCGGGCCTTATCATATTGCTCCTGAATTTTTCATCCCAGCATTGTATAAACCCATCAAACATGCAAATAGAAGTAAGGGTGTAAGCCGCAACTGTTTTTCTAAAACTGGCTTTTGCTTTTTGAGATGCAATGCCCACAATGTTCATCCAATGGCCGGGAGGAGAGAATTTTTTAGTAACAAATTGTATATGTCCCACCACATTTAATTTACCACCAAGGTCATCCCAAAATTCAGCGATGTGCTTTTCTTCATCTGTTAAACTATCCACTGCATTTTTTACGGCCATTACCTGTTTGTAATAAGCGCCATTTTTATCAGTAATATTAAAAGGGATTGGGCGGGGCGGCATAAACTGATCAGCACTATCCATAACAATTGCCCTTATCTCTCTCCAGTGTGGTTCTAACGCACTGGCGTAGGCTGGCGGCGTTGGCACCCATCTTCCCGGAGAATCCAAAACTGTATAGCGTGAGGCGCTTCTTGTTTGAGCATAGTTATCT
The DNA here is from genome assembly GCA_043719495.1 of Ferruginibacter sp. GTDB lineage: Bacteria > Bacteroidota > Bacteroidia > Chitinophagales > Chitinophagaceae > Ferruginibacter. The sequence goes on from JAYSTT010000618.1 coordinate 10,314, forward strand.
TTTTTACTCCATGCTAAAACTTTTTTTGAAACTGAATCGGCAAAAGCAACAGAATTGTCAAACATTTTAGATGGCATGCCACTTGCATCTGCAAACTTTTTTAAACTGTCCACATATTCTTTCATGCTGCCTTCGGGAAAGGTTACCGCCTCGCCTACTTTACAAAATGCCAGCAACGATGCAAATTCATAATCAATCTGATCATTTTTAAAACTGCTGACATCAATTTTAAAGCCATTAATTTGTCCGCTTAAAGAATTATATTCTTTTGGATAACCCGCTGCAATACATTCGTACGCTGCAATGTTTGCATACGCATAATTACGAGATGCTACAATGGGTGCAAACCCCACAAACTTAACCACTTCATTTAATTCTTTTACAGTTTTGCTGTAAGAAAATGCATCGGTGAAATAAGTTTTTTCTGCCGGTTTGTTATTACAGGAATACAAACCAAGCAATACAGCAAAAGCCGTAATTGATTTTTTCATTTAAAGAAATCTATTAGTAAAATGGATTGGCAATTACTATTGAAAAATATTGCCTTTGTAAATTAAGCGGTAACCGCTGTGCAGTAAAAATCGGGAGGTTGCTCAATGGTAGCTTTGTGTTTTGCCACGGTATTAGCAATGTAATGCGTATTATTTTTAAAAGCAATTGCTTTAGAAGAAATAGTGAAATTAAAATTGGCATTATCTTCAAACTCACCCAGCATTTTTAAAAAAGAAAAGGTCTTATTTGATTCGCCAGATTTTTTATTGGTATCTTTTTGCAGATCAAAAACAACGGCAGCAAAATTATCTTTTGAATTTAACAACTGCTGTTTAGAAGTATTGGGTATGCAAAGCATTTCAAGAGAATCATTGTAAATCCGGCTTTTTACATAAGTATATAACACGCCATTCATTTCCACTTCGCCGTAAACCCTTGTAAAATCTTTAGTATTATTGTAGTAAGGAAGATTGGTGGGTTTTTTTATAGAAATAAGATTTTCCTCGCTGTAATTATTATTGTCTAAAGCTATTTCTAAAGATTGATTGGCATTGCTTACCATAAAGGATACAAATAATCTGTACCCAAATAAGTTGAATACAAATACAAATAACAGCAGTATGGCAGCAAATTTTTTCATTAGCAGATGTGCAAAATAGGGATATTTTTTGAAATTAGACCACAAAAAATACAGTTTCGCTGCATATTTTTTCTGCAAACGTTTGTGGGATTAACATTATAAAAGCTAAACAGTATTATGCAGTTGAACGGAGCGTCGCCACTAAAGTCGCATAAACGTTCAACTGCCGGGTTCAAAAAAAATTATTTTATTACATATATTTTCCTTTGCGGCCCAATACCTGTTAACGTTACACTTTTCCATTGTTTGGGCAGTGTAGATTTTATTTGGGTAATCCCTGCAGGTGTAATCTCTAACCCTCCAAAACCATTTAATAAACTTTGTAAAATTCCTCCTGCACCTGTTGCAAAATAAGGATTGGTACCGCCTTTGGTTTCGGCAATTACATTAAATGGTGGATTTAAATTGGGCACATAAGCATCTTTAAAAAAATGAAAAGCTTTTTCTGCATCACCAATACGGCTGTACAATAATGCAAAGATGGCCTGCGTCATTGCAGGTGTACCTTCGTTGGGCACTCTTACAGAATAATAGTCTAAATCTTTTTTTATTTGTTTTGGATCAGTAATTTCTTTTAAAGGATAAGCTAATAAATTTACATCGGCCTGTTTAATGCCTTCGCCATTGTAAGTGGCATGTTCACTGGTGGTTCCATCAGCCATTTTTAAAATAGGGATGTTATTGGCCACATTCATCCAATCGGCATCGGCGGCAACGCCTAAAATTTTAGCAGCTTCCGTTGCATATTTTAAGTTAGCCCTGGCGGCAGCGTTAGTAAAAGCATTATTGTCAACATTCTCGGCCCATTCATCTGCAGCCACAACATTTTTTATATCATATTTTCCAGGACCATTTCTTTCTACACGGCTTGCCCAAAAATCGGCAGTGCTTTGTAAGATGGGCCAGCCTTTTTCTCTTAACCAATTTTTATCCTGTGTTACACAATAATAATTCCATGCTGCAATACCCACGCATGCAGTAATATGATGTTCGAACGGGCCACTCAATGCCCACACCGGAGTTTCTTCCACGCCAGTTTCCGCACTCTCCCATGGATACATGGCGCCTTTATAGCCTTTGCCAAATGCATTTCTTTTTGCAGCTTCCAGTCTTTGATAACGGTATTCCATCATACTCTTTGCCAGCTCCGGATGTAATTGCAGTATTGAAGGAAACATCCATAACTCTGTATCCCAAAATACATGTCCATTATAACCCAGGCCGCTTAACCCCATCGGGCTGGGACTGTTAGCCGTTCCTTCTCTTACAAAAGAATATAAATGATACAACATACTGTGTACATCCTGCTGGGTTTGTGC
>JAYSTT010000619.1:0-2202 GCA_043719495.1 Ferruginibacter sp.
ATACCGGGAATAGTACGAAACTGCCTGCGCACTTCTTCTACCATTGCCATGGCTGCTTCGCCAACAGCACGTATGGCCAATGAAGAAAAAATAAAAGGAATCATTCCCCCAACAAACAAGCCGGCAAGTACCGGAGCTTTATAAATATCTATACCCTGAATACCGGAGATACCCACAAAAGCAGCAAATAAAGCCAGCGCTGTTAAAGCAGCAGAAGCTATGGCGAACCCTTTACCGGTTGCAGCTGTAGTATTACCAACCGCATCAAGAATATCTGTTTTTTCACGAACATCTTTAGGAAGTTCACTCATTTCGGCTATACCACCGGCATTATCTGCAATGGGGCCAAAAGCATCAATGGCTAATTGCATGGCAGTAGTTGCCATCATGCCTGCAGCTGCAATGGCAACACCATATAAACCTGCGCACCAAAAACTCATATAGATACCAGAAGCTAAAACCAATATTGGAAGAAAGGTACTTTCCATACCCATTGCCAAACCACCAATAATATTGGTAGCGTGACCGGTTGCCGATTGACGAATAATACTTTTTACAGGTCGTTTACCCATTGCAGTGTAATATTCAGTGATCATACTCATTAATGTACCCACAGCAAGGCCCACCATAATTGCTCCGAAAATACCATTCTTTGTAAACTCATGATCACGTAGTGTCATAGTATCTGGCATTAAATAATTTACGAGGAAGTAAGAAGCTATTGCTGTTAAAACAATAGAACCCCAGTTACCCATATTTAATGCGTTCTGTACTTTTTGTGTGCTTAAACCTGCGCTTTCGCTTATCTTAACAAAAAATGTAGCGATGATAGAAAATACAATTCCCATTGCTGCAATAAGCATTGGCAATAATATTGGAGACATACCACCAAAATGATCTGTCATTGCATTTGTTTCTCTTCCCAAAACCATTGTTGCTAAAACAGTAGCTACATAACTGCCAAATAAATCGGCACCCATACCAGCCACATCACCTACATTATCGCCTACATTATCTGCAATGGTTGCAGGGTTACGTGGATCATCTTCTGGAATACCAGCTTCTACTTTACCCACTAAATCGGCACCCACATCGGCAGCTTTTGTATAAATACCGCCGCCCACTCTGGCAAATAATGCAATGGATTCGGCACCTAAACTAAAGCCGGTTAATATTTCTATAGTGCGCTCCATTTCCACGCTATCTACCGCAGCATGAGGAGCAAAAACCATTTTTAAAATAATAAATAAACCACCCAAGCCTAACACTGCTAATCCAGCAACGCCTAAACCCATTACACTACCGCCGGTAAAAGAAACTTTTAATGCTTTGCTTAAACTTGTACGAGCTGCCTGTGCAGTACGAACGTTTGCTTTAGTAGCTACCTTCATCCCAATAAATCCTGCTAATGCACTAAAGAAAGCGCCTAACACAAAAGCTATTGCAATACTCCAGTGGCTATTGGCATTGCTGTAACCCATAACGCCTAACAACAAGGCACCAATAATTACAAAATAGGTAAGTATTTTATACTCAGCTTTTAAAAAAGCCATGGCACCTTCAGCAATATAAGTGCTGATTTCTTTCATGCGGTCGTTACCTGCATCTTGCTTACTTACCCAGTTAAATTTTATAAGTGTGTAGAGTAACCCTACAATACCCATTGCCGGAACGGCATAAATCAAATTATCCATAATAAGTTGTTCTGAATTTTGGAGGGCAAAAATAGGGGAAATGGTTTAAAAATGTACATATTACGCTGGTTAATTGATATATGTTTACACTGGTAAGGTGTTTATTTTAATAATTAAGAAGGGCAAAACCTGAATTAAAGAAATATTTTACTATTTTGTAGCACTAAAAACTTAAAACTTATGACAGATTTTAATCAAAATGTAGACCAAGCTAAGGACCTGCTAAACCTTGAGCAAAATGATATGCAAAAACTTCCGCAAATGCTGAATGTATTGACCATCCTAACTTATATAGGATGTGCATTGGGGGCAATTGGAGCTATTTATGGTTTTTTCTCTGCCTCTTCTAATTACAAGAAATATGAAGAATTGGGTTCAACAGGGATAAATACAGAGAACAAGACTTTAAATAGTCGCCCCTTAAAAACTACTACAATGCACATTTGTACTGCATTTGAGGATAAAAATAGTTGATATTATTTGCAGGAAAATAGAACTTTGATTTGAA
>JAYSTT010000620.1:0-32999 GCA_043719495.1 Ferruginibacter sp.
AACCCCAATAAACGCAACCGCTCCTATGTAGTAATGCAATACAAAAAGGGTATTGTAAGGGTTATTTATAATGATGAAGATGTAAATAAAACTTTATTGAAGTATGGTGCCCGCAGTTATAAAAATGAAATAAATCCTAATTACCCTTTAATGGCATGGGACCCAAAGGGAACAAGAATTACTGTGCTTTATACTTTAGAAGGAAAAATTAACATGTTTGTATATGATTTGGTAACAAAAATAAAACAATACAAATTAGATTTAACCCAGCATTTTGACCTGGTGCAGGACATTAGCTATATTAACAACAGCAATACTTTATTAATTACTGCAGTTAAAAATGGCCATACCGATATTTTTACTCTTGACCTTCAAAAAGAAAAAGTAAAACAAATAACCAATGATGTGTATGACGACCGGGATGCTTCCTTTGTGGCATTCCCCAATAAAACCGGGATTCTTTTTGCCAGCAACAGGCCAACACCTTATGCAAAAGGTGGCGATACCAGCTTACCCAGCAATAATTTGTACAATGTTTTTTTAATTACCAATTTTGGTGATAAGCCCGAGCTGAATCAAATTACCCAACTGTCGCATTTAAAATATGGCAATGCCCGCAGCCCAATGCAGTACAATCAAAGCCATTTTACTTTTGTAAGTGATGAAAATGGTGTAGGCAACCGATATGCCGGATTTTTTACCACTAAGGCTGAAGGTTTGGATACATTGGTTTTAATTGCTGATGAAATTTTACGCAACCCATCGCCTAAAGAAGTAGACAGTACATTAAGGGTATATAAAAAAACAGATGTTGATTCTATCGCTGTAGTTGCAGTGTCTCTGGATTCTGCTTACACTTTTCCGCTTACCAATTACGAAAGCAAATTGTATGAAACAAGAATTGCAGGAGATAATAACCAGGTGAGTGAAGTAACCCGCCAGAGTGATGAAAAAGTTTTGTACAAACTAAAAATAAATGAAGATGTACTGCGACGTCGTAACATTTCTGCACAGCCTACCGAGTACATGAAAAAGAAAATGGCAGAATATAAAATTGTCAATGGAGAAAAAGGTTTAAAACCTGCACTACCTGCTACCGACAGCACAAAAAAACAGGACGATTTTTTTCAAAGCGAATTTGCCAATGAGAAAAAAGACAGCAGCCAGACAGGGAAAGTATTTGCCAGTAAAGAATCAGAAAATGAAACTGTTTTAAAAAAGATAAAGCTATTCCCATATAAGCCGCCAAAATTTTATGTGGAAAGCGGAGCTGCAGGTTTTAATAATTCAGTATTAATAAATAAATACCAAACTTTTGGTGGAGGTGCCGGGCCAATAAGACTCAACTCATCTACCCCCCTCAATGGTCTTGTGCGTATAGGATCATCCGAATTAATGGAAGATGTTAAAATAACCGGGGCCTATAAAATATCTTCTAATTTAAAGGATAACGAATGGTTTATTAATTATCAAAACTTAAAAAAGAGAATTGACTGGGGTGTATCTTATTACAGAAATGTACAAAATTTTGAAACAAACATTTCTTCTGTATTTGGTAAAACATTTACCAATTTATACCAGGGTAATATTGCTTACCCGTTTAATAAAAACAGAAGTATCAGGTTTAGCTCTGGTATAAGATCAGACAAGGATGTATTTAGTGCTTTTAATCCCTTTTCATTAACATTAAAAGATAATAAAACCTTATACTCTGTTTCGCATATTGAATATGTATATGATAATACACTTAATCCATCAATGAATATCTGGAATGGCTTACGGTACAAAGCATACTTTGACTGGAATTATCAAATAAATAAAGTGGTAAATGCTGATGGCCCTCAAACATTTAATTTAGGTTTTGATGCCCGTTACTATTATCCCATTTTTCAAAATTTTATCTGGGCAGGAAGAGTAGCAGGTGATTTTAGCTGGGGCAATCAAAAAATGATTTATTACCTGGGTGGAGAAGATGGATGGTTAATGTTTGGTAGCAATGTTAATAAAAATGGAGGCGATCGATATTTTAATACCAGCACGCCTGTAGCCACTGATGTGGATTATGCTTTTCAAAGCCTGGCAGTTAACATGAGAGGTTTTATACAAAATGTGGCAAATGGAAACAATGCTGTAGTTATAAACAGTGAATTCAGGTTACCTGTATTCAGTACTTTAATAAAACGGCAAATTAACAACGCATTTCTCCGTAATTTTCAATTGGTACAGTTTACAGACTTAGGCACTGCATGGAACGGAGGCTATAATAAAATTGGACGGCCAAGCACTTATTATACTAATGCAACCCGCGATGTTAGAGTTAAAGTAAAAGCGGGTGGCATTGGCCCGTTTGCAGGTGGATATGGCTTTGGTGCAAGGAGTACTTTATTGGGTTATTTTTTAAAGTTTGATGCAGCCTGGACAATGAATGGTTTCTTTAAAGGAAAGCCTCAATTGTATTTTGCAATGGGGCTGGATTTTTAATTGTTCCCCGATATTTTATTGAATTGCCTGGTTTAAATAACCGGGCAATTTTTTATAGCCTGGTACAACAAATAAAAAAGAGTGGTGAGCAAAAAAGTAATACCCCATGTTTGCAAATGATGAAAAGGGGAAATAAAACGTTGGGAAATGGAAACTATCAGGCCGAAAGGATTACTTATTATATCCCAGCTGTTCCATCTTAAAAATCTTCCAAGGTAAACACCAAATGAACCTAAAAATAAAATGGCTATAATTGATGCATGTACAATTCTATCACTGAACTTATGCCTTAAAAGACTTTCTACTCTTAATAAAGAAATAAATGCCATCATTAGCCCGGTAACTGATGAGGCAAACAGCAAAACAGCATCATACCATTTAGGAACAGATGTTACCATTTGAAGATGAATTAAATCGGTAACGATATACAATGCGTTGGGGAAAAATATTAACCATGCCGAAAAGCTAAGCAGCTGTTTCCATTTTTTACTGCTCTTCATATCTGTAAATAATGAACTTATGGTAAATGGTATCCATGCTAAAAATAAATTCCATACCAGAAAAATAAAAGCATACCTGCCGGTGTAAGCAAACCTGATGAAAATCATCAGCCCAATAAAAGCAAATATTGTCCAAAGTATTTTTTGAAATGACAAACCGGTTTTCAATTTTAAAATGATTTTATATAAACAATAATTTTAGGCACAAAAATTACAGCAGCAATTATTACACTGCAAACTGCAGCTATAAGTACAGCTCCGGCTGTTATATCTTTTACCTTTTTAATCCCGGGGTGAATATCTTTATGCACCACATCACATAGTTTTTCAATAGCTGTATTAATCATTTCCAGCACTATAACCAATGTAATACAAAAGATAATTGCCAGCCATTCGGCTTCAGGTATATTAAACCCAATACCAAACAGCACGGCAATTATAGTAAGCAAAACATGGATTTTGAAATTGGTTTCGGAGTAAAAGCAAATTTTTAATCCACTAATGGCAAAGGCAAAAGATTTAATTACTTTCATCTACTTCAATTTTATAAATTTTTCTTTTAAAAACGTGAACAGGATAAATACTCCAAAAATTATTACTACCAAAACAATCAGCAACAATACAGGCCATAATAATATCAGAAAGAAAACAACAACCAAAGAATTTTCTGCATCCAAATGCTGCAGGCTATTATTTAAAATAATAACTATGCTTCCAATAAAAAAAATTGTAATAATTAAAGTGGTTATCCATTTGTATTGCTGCTTCAGGTAAACTTTTAGTTTCATTTGCGCTGCAGGTGTATTCAACTTGTTTTATCCGCCACCCATTTCCACCAAAAAGCAGTGCAGGTAGCATAAATGAAAATTTCATACAATTCGTCAGTTACCGAATGGGCATTTCTGTCAACTGCTATAACAATTGGCACCATAAAAACGATTGCAAGTAAGGTGATTACATAACCCAATGGATGAACTGGAAGGTAAAACCATCCTGTTCTTTTAAACCATATTTGTTTCATAATCTTTAATTTTTAGGTGTAATAATTATTTTTAATTCCATATTGCTGCGTAAATCATTTACAGAAAAAGGAAGGAGTTCAAACCATTCCCATTTTTCAATAGGCAAATATTTTTGCCCCCTCTTAAAAGCTTTTTTAAAACTCCGCCAATATTCTGGCATGGTAAATATGCCATACAAAACCGTTGCCAGCACCGGAAACGAAATATGCCTGTTACCCAGCATAAAACATTGAAGACATACTTCTCCTTCGTCTGTTGTATCGTATCTCAGCAAAATATGCTTAATGTCGTGTTTGGCATAATAGGGCAGCAAGTGAAGTTCCTTCACTTCTAAAAAATTTACCAAATCGTTTCCCAAAGTATTTGCCGGAAAACACTTTAACTCATCTGCGGTATAGGGAAATACAACTGGTTTACGAATCAATTTTAACAAAGGCAACGCCATCTTATGTGTTAGATAGACTAATACTGCAGAGCGTAATTTTTTTATTCTTAAATATATTTTCATGCTGCATTATTTTTTTTATCAATACCATACCAGTCTATTTTGCGGCTCAGGTACATTGCAGTGGCCAGCAATACAAAAAGACCAATGCTGCCAAACAGTAGTGCATTATCCTGCATTTGAATTAATACATAAATAAACAGGTACAGAGCAGAAAGTAGTGATGAAAAAATTAATACAACATTCCATTTTTTAAAAATGCTCCTGGTGTACCAGGTTAATAAAAGTACAGTTGCTGATGAAGCCGTGAGATAGGCAACCGGAAACTGTAAATATTCTGAAATGGAAAGCAGCAGGGTATAAAAAATTACCAAGGCCATTCCAATTAAAATATACTGCAGTGGATGCACTGACCTTCGTTGAAAAATTTCGGTAAAAAAATAAGCGAAAAATGTAAGGGCTATAATTAGAATAGCATATTTAAGAGACCGCATGGTTTGTGCATAAGCATCAAACGGCGATAAAAGTATTACGCCAAATGCACTTTCTTTAACAGATTGCAAAACACTGCTGCCCCCTGTAAATATTTTAGGAAAATCTCTGTTGAACTGAGAAACATTCCAGTCCGCATTAAAACCTTTTTTATTTACGGTCTCCGTATCGGGCAAATACTTTCCGTCAAAAGCGGGGTTAAGCCAGGAGGAAGTTAAATGCATAGCAGTACTGCTGCCCAATGGTGTACAAAATAATTTTTCGGATCCCTGCAAAGTAAGTACAACCGAAAAATTATTTTCTTTATCAATAAAAGATGTATCAAGTGGTAGCGTTACAGATATGCCCTGTTGTACAATATTATTTTCGGGCAACCCCGATTCCATGTTTAACTGCTGCTCATTCCATTTTATACTCTGTTGCTTTATCCCTTTAAGATCCGATATGCCAATGCAAAGTTTTGTTTCATTCCATCTTAACAAAGCAGGGTTTACCCCAACTATATTAAGATTATTTTTTGAAAATTTTCCACTCAGGATAATTGGCTTAGCTGTAAATACCGGCACTTTATAAATGCTGCGGTATCTAATCTCGGGTTCAATTGTACCATTAATATCCAATTGTTCCGGAAGTAAATACAAAAATCTTTTCACTGTTACGGTATTGCCATTGCTGTTTTCATTCTCGGTATAGGGTACAATTAAAAACGGGCCGGCAATGGTTTGTGCAGCAGACCATTTGTTACTTATTTCTTTTGTTACTTCCTGCTTACGTTCTTTTCGTTCATTTACCAGGTACATAATAATAAATGTGGGAATAAGCAGCGCCAAGACTAAAAAAGCAATAAAAAAAGATTTAAGAACCAGTTTGTTTTTTTGCCAAAAGTTGAGTGCAGGTTGTGTTTCCATTTGTTTTTTATTTTTTTGAAAGTGCTTTGTATTTCAAAGTAAAAGTATAAAAAAATTTATTTAACCGCTCCAATCATTTTTTCCAATGCTGTTAAATGTGTCTTAAAAGCTTTTTCGCCAGCTTTGGTTATTGAATAAGTTGTGTTGGTCTTTCTGCCAATAAAACCCTTCTGTACTTTTACATAAACACTTTCCTCGAGGGTTTTTAAATGGCTGGCAAGATTACCATCTGTTATACTTAACAGTTCTTTCAACTCATTAAAATTCATCTCCGTATTCACCATAAGGGCACTCATGATGCCCAGGCGGATACGGCTGTCAAAAATTTTATTTAAGTTTTCAATTAAATTCATATTACCCTGATATCTTTATTGGCCCGTTCATTTTCTCAATTCCTGCTTCCAGCTCTTTCATACCTGTACCACATTACTATTCCATAAACAATATGCAGTAACCCAAATCCTGCAGCCCAAAAATATAGTCCGTACCCAACAAACCAGCAATTAATAATACCTAATAAAATCTGGCAATAGCCTAAATACCTTATCTCCCCCAATGTATATTTACTGGCATTAACCAATGCCAGGCCATAAAAAATTAAACAGCCCGGCGCAATTAATCCATAATTGCCAAACTCCATTTGCCTGAACAAATAAATACCCCCCGCAATCATAGGTACTGCCACATTAATTAAAAGCCTTTTGGAGGAATAGCCCCACATAGGTATTTTATTTTTTTTACTGCGTAAATAAGTAAATAAAAAAGAAAGTAAAAGCGCTGCAAAAAAAGTGTACGCAGCAATTTGAAACAGCCGGTGCCCCATAAAGTCCAAAATTGTTTCCGTTTCAATAGTTCGGGCAACTACAGCCCTGTATCCCGATGGCCCTCCGCTATCAACAATAACCTGGTTGGCAAACCATGCGCCTGCCAGTGCACATATACCTGCAGCAATACCACTTAAACCACTTAAGCTGATAAAACGGCTGCTGCGTTCCATCATTTGTTTTATTTGCTGTATGTCCTGTAAAGATTGCTGTTGCTCGTTCATATAAAAGCACTTTGAAATACAAAGTAAATGATTGCTTTGCAGAAATGCAAATTATTTTTTTTAGCCCGGCTTCAAACCTTTAATAAGCTTTAGTGGCAACGGCTGTTTATTAATTTTTATTTTTTAAATGAAAAAGTGAAAATTAATCACACTTTTACTTCATATCTTTATTGAACTCCTGAATGAACATACTGCTTTTAATTACCCTTTTAATTTACAAAATGAAACAATTTTTTTTCAGCGTAGTAATTTACTTTTTTATCACAACAGGTATTTCGCAAACTCCCATCAATCCTGCAGCAATAGACATTGTAAGGGATAGTTTTGGCGTACCTCACATTTTTGCAAAAACCGATGCGGAAGTTGCCTATGGCCTTGCGTGGGCAGAGGCAGAAGATGATTTTGCCAGCATGCAGGAAGTGGTATTACCTGCTAAAGGATTGATGGGTAAAGTACAGGGCAAAAAAGGTGCAGCAGGCGATTACGCTTTTGCATTGTTCCGCTGCTGGGAAATAACAGAAGAAAAATGGAATACCCTTTCGCCGGAATTTTTAAAACTGATAGATGGTTATGTGCAGGCATTAAATCATTATGCAGCCACACATCCCGGAGAGGTGTTGCATAAAAAATTGTTTCCGGTTACCGCTAAAGATTATATCGCCTCCTCTGTTTTTGCATTAACTATTTTTAATGGTGCCGATGGTGCTTTGCAAAGAATTTTTAATAACACAGAATGGGAAGCACCTGAATTAAATAAAAAGGGTAGCAACTCTTCTGCTATTCATCCATCTAAAACAACTACAGGTGAAGCCTTTCTTTTAATAAATGCCCATCAGCCCAACACAGGGCCACAGGCTTTTTATGAAGCACATATCTGTAGTGAAGAAGGATTGAATGTATTGGGTGGTTTATTAGCGGGTGGCCCTTGTATTTTACATGGTGTAAATGAAAATTTAGGCTGGGCACATACCGTAAATTACTGCGACAGGTTAGATGAATACCAGTTAGAAATGAATCCTGACAATGCATTACAATATAAATTTGACGGGCAGTGGGTTAATCTTGAAGTAAAAAATGTGCGCCTGAAAATAAAAGGTATCCCGGTTGCTATTAAAAGAAAAGTGTATTGGAGTAAGTATGGCGCAACAATGAAAAATAAGGAGGGCTTTTTTTCCATCCGCCTGGGTGCCAATATGAGGATTGGAGTACTGCAGCAATGGTATGAAATGAACAAGGCCAAAAACTATACGGAGTTTTACACAGCAGTAAATAAACAGGAACTAAGCATGTTTAATATTATGTATGCTGATAAGCATGATACCATTTTTTATATTAACAACGCATTAATGCCAATCAGGGAAGCAGGGTACAACTGGAAAAAAACATTACCAGGCAATACCTCAAAAACATTATGGACCGGTTTCAGAACAATAAAAGAACTGCCGCAATACATAAATCCTTCAAGTGGTTTTTTATTTAATACCAACCACTCTTCATTTTTAGCCACTGCTGCAGCAGATAATTTAAAACCTTCCGCTTTTGCAAAGGAGGATGGCTGGGAACAATATCATTTAAACCGCAGTGTACGTTTTTTAGAATTATTTCCTCAAAATGAAAAACTGAGTTACGAAAAATTCAAACAGATAAAATTAGATAAGCAGTTTCCTGCTGTTTTACAATTTCCTTATAAGCTTGACAGTATGGCTACATTAAGTGAAACAGCATTTCCAGGTTATGCTACGCTGATCACTACTTTTAAAAACTGGAACAAACGCGGCGATGCTGATAATAAAGGTGCGGCAATATTCTTACTTACCTATGAGCATCTTAAAAAATTATTACAAGGCCAGGATGCAAGACTGATTACCAAACAGGAGGCGATTGAAACTTTTAAGTATGTACATGATTACATGCAAAACAATTTTGGCAGAACCGATATTGTATTAGGCGATTTGCAAAAATCAGTTCGTGGTAATAAGGAATGGCCCTTAGGTGGGTTGCCAGACCAACTTTCTCCGCAATGGACAGCACCATATAAAAATGGTATATTAAAATCTATAGGCGGTGATGGCCTTATCATGTTTGTTCGTTTTGCAAAAGAAGGTTTACCACAAATTGAAACCATCAATATGTATGGTGCCAGTGCAAAGCCCGGCAATAAACATTTTGATGACCAGGTGGAAATGTACCTGCAACAAAAAACCAAAACCATGACTTTAGATAAAATAACGGTGTATAAAAATGCGGAGAGGATTTATCATCCGGAGTAAGTGTTTAATACCTGTAGTATTTTTTCACAGGCAATTTTTATCTCCTCCTTACTAATTTGCAACGGAGGCACAATTCTCATACAATAAGATGCAAACAAAAACCAATCTGTAAAAACGCCTTGTAAAATCAATGCATCAATAATCTTTTTATTCATTTCAAAATTTTCAAACTCCACCCCCATCATTAATCCGCAACTACGCACTGCTTTTATTTTTGGGTGATGTAACAGGGAAATAAACAATGCTTCATTTACCTTTACTCTATTAATTAATTTTTCTTCCAGCAATACTTTAAAAGCCGCCAAGCCTGCGGCGCAACAAACCGGGTGGCCGCCAAAAGTATTAATATGCCCCAGCACCGGATTGTGAGAAAGGCTATCCATTATTTTTTTATCGGCAATAAAAGCACCTAACGGCATGCCGCCACCTAAAGCTTTACCCAATAATAAAATATCTGGCACCGCATCAAATTGTTCAAATGCCCATAACGTTCCATTGCGGCCAAAGCCACATTGTATTTCATCTAAAACTAAAAGCGATCCGGTGAAGGTACATTTTTCTCTTACTGCTTTCAGCCAGTTATTTTGTGGCACTAACACACCGGCTTCGGCTTGTACTGTTTCTGCAATTACGCAGGCAGTGCGTTCAGTAATATTTTCTAAATCTTCAAAAGAATTATAGTTCAGTTGCATAGTATCAGGCAACAGTGGCCGAAAAGCATTGCGCCAGTACTCATCTCCCATTATACTTAATGCACCTTGTGTACTGCCGTGATAACTGTTTTTAAAAGAAATAATTTGTGTTCTATTACTAAAGCGTTTGGCTAATTTCATTGCACCTTCAGTGGCTTCGCTGCCGCTGGCAGTAAAAAAAACGGAGTTGAGTGATGCTGGTAAATGTTCCGTTAGCATTTTTGCATATTGTACCTGCGGACTTTGCACCAATTCTCCATACACCATAATGTGCAGGTAACCGTCCAATTGTTTTTTTATAGCTTCAATAACCTTAGGATGGCGGTGACCTACATTGCAAACACTGATGCCGCCAATTAAATCAATGTATTCTTTTCCATTTACATCAAATAATTTACTGCCTTCAGCTTTTACAATTTCTAAAGCTAAAGGAGCTTCGGAAGTTTGGCCCACATGCTTTAAAAAAAGCTGGCGGTTAGAGCCCCCTGTCCCCCTGAAGGGGGAACTTAGATTGTTACTATCTTCATTTTTCATATCGCCACAAATTTCGTGAAGATTGTTGGATATTTGTATAGTAACATTGCAATTGATAAAAGAAAATTTGAATTGAAGGTGTTGAAGAAAGATATTTTGTTGAAGAAATCGACGCCAATGAAGCAAAATAGAATTAATAAAGTTGGGTTCAAAAAAAAATGCTAAAGGCAAATAAAAAAATTTACAAAAAATGAGTGACCAAGAAAAAGCACACAGCTTGAATAACTCCCCGGAATTTATCCCGATCATTTCGGGAGGGGATGGGGGCAAGCCTTTAATTCTTACCGTAAAAGGAGTACTGCCCATAATGGGTAATAATTGTTTTATAGCACCCAATGCCACTATTGTAGGCGAAGTAATAATGGGTGATGATTGCAGTGTTTGGTTTAACGCGGTACTCCGTGGCGATGTAAATTTCATCCGCATGGGTAATAAAGTAAATGTGCAGGATGGCGCTGTAATTCACTGTACTTACCAGAAAACCGGCACTACTATTGGAAATAATGTTAGTATCGGACACAATGCAATTGTACATGGATGCGTTATAGATGATAATGTACTGGTAGGCATGGGTGCCATTGTAATGGATAATGCCCATATTGGCAGTAACAGCATTATCGCTGCAGGTGCCGTAGTTCTTGAAAATACTATTGTAGAAGCGGGCACTATTTATGCTGGTATTCCTGCTAAAAAAGTAAAAGATATCAGCCAGGAACTGATACATGGTGAAATTGACAGGATAGCTAATAATTATGTAATGTATAGTGGGTGGTTTAAGGATGCCCCTTCCGCCCCCTGAAGGGGGAACTGATTAAGTAGAAGATTTTAGTGGAGACAGACGAAGTTTAATCTTGTGTTTTTTTTATACGAATTGTGGTTCCCTTATTGAAGTTCAGCGTCAATTGTCAGATGGGTGATCAACATTAATTTTCTATTACGCTTTTACAAAAGGGGAGAAAAATATATCTTTAAGAAATGAAAAAAATAATTGTAGCCATATTTTGTGTATCGTTTTTATTAAGCGGATGCTTTATTACAAATATTTTTAGAAAAAAAGATAAATACGGTTGCCCTAGTGACGGCAGAAATGTTGGAGCTGAAAAAATATTGGCTGGCGAAAAAGTGAAGAAGGCAAAATACAGAGGTGGAAGAAAAAGTGTTGGAGAATAAATATAAAACTAAGCAGCAATTTATACTGCCCGTCAATAATAATTTTTTACCCTTTTTTGAAAACTTAAATTAATCTTTATGTGCTACCAACTGAAAACCACCAACGGTGCTACCGAAGCAGTTATTGATGATAACTGTGGTATTTCTAAATTTTACGCTATTGCCACTACACTTGCAGAAGAATTACAGGTAAAATTTTTAAACCAGGTTGATGATGCTGAAAGCCTGGATTGGGATTTTCAGTATAAAGACAACTTTTTAACCCTGCATTACAGCATTTTTAACGGTGTAAGTATTTTACCACAACATTTAAAAAGCATAAAGAAAGACAGTAATGCTGTAATGGAAGTAGCTAAATATCTGGAGCGGATGGCTTATTGAAATAGAAAGACAAAAAAATATCAGTATTTTATTTCATCTATACTATCTAAAATATTCCGGTAACTAATGTATCGTTCTGCAGATATCTTGTTACTGTTAATAGCATCTTTTACTGCACAGTTTGGCTCTTCAGTATGCATACAATTATTAAACTGGCAATCGTTTACTAAAGCCCTCATTTCAGGAAAATAGTGTGATAATTCCTGTTTTGGAATATCAACCAGCCCTAACTCTCTAATTCCAGGTGTATCAATAATTTTTCCTCCAAAGGGCATATCAAACATTTCGGCAAAAGTGGTGGTGTGTAACCCTTTGCCACTCCAGCCGCTAACATCCTGCGTTTTTAATTTCATCTCCGGAAAAATCTTATTCAAAAAAGAAGATTTACCTACTCCGCTGTGCCCGCTTAGTAATGTTACTTTATCTTTCAATAAATTTTTTACATCTTCCAAGCCTTTATTAGTTTCAACACTAATGTTTTTTACAGAGTAACCAATAGTTTCATACATATTTTTTAAAAGTTCAAATTTTTCTTCTTCTTTCTTTTTATATAGATCGGCTTTATTAAAAACAATAATGGCGGGTATATGAAAACTTTCAGAAGAAATTAAAAACCTGTCTATAAAACCCTGGGAAGTTTTGGGGTTTTTAATAGTGGCAAACAAAAGGGATTGATCTAAATTAGATGAAATGATATGATGCTGATGTTTATTAGCTGGTGATGTACGGGTGATATAATTTTTGCGATCATAAATTTTAGTGATGGTGGCGCCGTTCTCTAATTCATTTTCTATTTCAATCTCCACCTGATCGCCAACTGCTATAGGATTGGTACTAGTAAGCCCGTCAATTTTAAATTTGCCCAGCATACGGGCATTAAATTGTTTGCCTGATTCATCTTTAACCACATACCAACTTCCGGTAGATTTATAAACGGTTGCTTTCATTAGTGGCAAATTTCACGAATTAAAACGAATTACACGAATTAAAAACTGTTTAAGGGAATTTTTTGAACACTGTAAAACGGAATACGATTTCTAAAATAAGTAGAGTCAAAGCTGCCAATACAAATGGAAAAAATTTATCTGTATATCTTATCAGGGTTGATATTTCTACTTTAGATTTTTCAAGGCCGTCTATTTCGTCATAAATTTTTACAAGCCCTTCATTATCCTTTGCACGAAAAAATTTACCACCGGTTTCAGTTGCAATTTCTTTCATCAATTTTTCGTCAATAGTTACTTTAACATTTTGCATTTGCACGCCCAAAGGAGTATTTACGGGTTGGGGTGCATACCCATCTGTACCCACGCCAATAGTATACACTTTTATGGCAAAAGCTTTTGCAATTTCTTTAGCAGTTTTAGGATCTATTAATCCGCCATTATTCTCGCCATCAGTTAACAAAATAATTACTTTGCTTTTAGACTTACTGGTTCTAAGTCTGTCAACACTTGTTCCTAAGCCGCTTCCAATAGCAGTGCCATCTTCTAACAATCCGTTGTGAATATTTTCAATAGCATTTAACAACACCCTGTGGTCTGTTGTAATTGGGCATTGTGTAAAACTCTCTCCTGCAAAAATTACAACCCCTACCCTGTCGTTAATGCGTTTATTTACAAAATCAGCAGCAACTGCTTTGGCAGCTTCCAGCCTATTGGGTAATAAATCCTGTGCCGTCATGCTCCCGCTTACATCAATGCATAATACAATATCCACGCCTTCTCCTTCTGCCTGTTGCAATTCGTTTTTGGTTTGTGGTTTTGCCAGCGCAACTATAATACAACTTAATGCCAGCAACCTTAACACAAAAAGTAAATGACGAAAAGTATTTTTCCAGGAGGACAACCCTTTAGCACTTGCATCGGAAATAATTATAGCTCCCTGTTGGCTATTGGTTTTAACAAAATACCAAATAATTAATAGAGGCAGCAAAGCAAATAGTGCAAAAAACCAGGGCTGGGCAAAAGTGATATCGTTAAAATAGTTAAAAAGCAAAATGATTGATTGGTTAATTAGTTTATTTGTTTATTAGTTGTTCGCATGCCTGTTATTAATTGCCCATTGCCAATTAATCATTGCCAATTGTTATTTGGTATTTATAAAATTTATCGTTTCTTTTATTTTACTTAAACCTACTTCACTTTCAATTGAAGTAGGTAAATATTTTGCAAATTTTGCTGCATCGCCACTACGTAACACTGTAGCAATATTGGTAATAATTTCTTTTGGTAAATTATTTTCAGCCAAATGAATTAATACGTCGCCAGTTGTTTTATTCATTATACTTACACCTTGCTTACGGCTGATATACCATTTAAAAATTACTGCCAGCTTACTATGATACTGTTTTATTTCTTCTGGGTTTTGCAAGTTTAGTTGTTTCAGTTTTTCAATGTTCTGCATCGCTTCGTCGTAAGGGGAGAGTTTAGATACAGTTGCCAGCACAGGAATTTTCTTTTTGTTTTTTAAAATTTTAAAAAGTACAAATGCTGCTATCAGCAGTAATAAAATTCCGCCGCCAATATAATACCATAAATAGTTTTTAACAGTAACCTCCATTATAGGTTTAATATCCCTTAGTTGATTTGTGGAATCGGCGGCGGCATAGCCCACATTAATAGCAATAGAATCGGTGAAAACATTTACAGTAGAATTATTTTTTACAGCATCAAAATTTATTTTAAAAGCCGGGGTATTCCATCTGCCGGAATCAAAACTGGTGAGGGTAATAATTTGTTGCAGCGTAGTGATATTATTTTCTATTGCGGTATCAAGTTTTCCCTGCTCAACAATTTCAAAATGTGCAACAGAATCTGGTGCGGTAAACCATTTGTGTTTAAAAGTACCTGTTGCAAAACTTGCCGTTACTTTATATTTAATTTGCTCTCCAATTAAAATATCACTCTTATCAACAAATGTTTTTACAATAGGGGATTGAGCTAAGGTAGTTTGCATACAAAAAGAAAAACAAATTGCTATTGCTAAAATTAACCCAGTTGCATTTATTTTCCTCTTGCTCATTATCAATTATACATTAACCAATTATCCATTGGTTTTTAATTCCTTTTTATAAAAAACTGCTGCAATATTTTTACATAATCATCATCGGTACGTACATGCAGCAACTCGGCACCGGCTTTTCTAAAATTAGTTTTGCAAATTTCGCTTTGCTGCATAAAATGCTGCTGATAATTATAGCGCACCATTGCATTGCTGCTATCAATCCATTTACTTTTTTCAGTTTCGGCATCCTGCACTTGTATTAATCCGGCATCGGGTAATTGCATATCCATTTTATCGTACACCCTTATGCCTATTACATCATGTTTGTTGCCAATTACTTTAAGGTCGTTATCGTAGCCGGTGGCTAAAAAATCGCTCAATAAAAAAGCAATACTTTTTTGTTTAACCGATGTGGTAAAATATTTTATAGCTGCATCAAGATTAGTACCTTTTTTGGTGGCTTCTACAGTTAATAATTCCCTTACAATATATAAAGCATGCTGCCTTCCTTTTTTGGGGGCAACATATTTTTCAATTCTATCGCTAAAGAAAATAACGCCTACTTTATCATTATTACTTACGGCACTAAAAGTTAGTACGGCAGCCATTTCTACAATCAAATCTTTTTTTTGCCGGGCCACTGTACCAAATAAATTACTGGCACTGGTATCAATTAACAACATCACCGTTAATTCTCTTTCCTCTTCAAATACTTTTGTAAATGGTTGTCCAAATCTTGCACTAACATTCCAGTCAATAAACCGTACATCATCGCCTGCATAATATTCCCTTACTTCTCTAAAGCTCATACCCTTTCCCTTAAATGCAGAGTGGTACTCCCCCGTAAATAAATGCGTGGTGATCTTTTTGCTTTTAATTTCAAGCTCCCTTACTTTGCGCTGTATTTCTTCTGTAGATAACATAGTTGATCGTTGTTGGTTGGTCGTTGTTCGGCCTTCACTTCAAATCAGCTTTTTGGTTATAGTTAATAAAGCCATTTAAAACTTGTAATGCTTTTTCTAATGTAGGGATTATGGTATTAAATTCTTGTTCAGTAATTATTTCAGCCATCACTGCAATATTCAACAAGGTTTCTAATTCATACAAAGAACCTCTGGAAATATGAAGAAACTGCAAGGTATCTTTCTTGTACTGTCTCCCTAAACCTTCTGCAATGTTTGCAGGAACAGACACCGCAGCTCTTTTTGTTTGAGAAGTTAAAGCGTACAATTCTTCCTTTGGAAATCTTTTTGTTAATAAATAAACTTCCTTTACTAACTGCATGGCAGTTTTCCATGCATCCAAATTTTTATAACTAGCCATAAATTAATTTTAATAAAACATAATCTTCGCAAACTATCAACGTTCAACGGCCAACCTGCATTATGGAACATTCACCACTCTCAGTATTTCATTAATTATTTGCTCTACGTTTACATTCTCCGCTTCGGCTTCATAAGTTAACCCAATACGGTGTCGCAATACATCTTTACAAATACTTCTTACGTCCTCAGGAATTACATAACCCCGTTTATTTAAAAATGCATATGCCTTAGCTGCCAACGCTAAATTTATACTTGCCCTGGGGCTTCCTCCAAAACCGATAAGTGGTTTTAATCTGGGTAAATTATATTTATCAGGATAACGTGTAGCGAAAACAATATCCAGAATATAGTTTTCTACTTTTTCATCTAAATAAACTTGTCTTACCAGTTCCTTAGCAGTTAAAATTTCGCTGGTGGAAGCCACCGGATTTACAGTTTGAAAACTTAGCCCTAATGTGTTCTGCCGAACAATTAATTGTTCTTCAGTTTTTGAAGGATAATCTATAACTACTTTTAGCATAAACCTGTCTACCTGTGCTTCGGGTAATGGATAAGTTCCTTCCTGTTCAATGGGATTTTGTGTAGCCAAAACTAAAAATGGTTCGGGCAATTTATAAGTGGTATCACCAATGGTTACTTGTCTTTCCTGCATAGCCTCTAACAAAGCACTCTGTACTTTTGCAGGTGCCCTGTTTATTTCATCGGCTAAAATAAAATTAGAAAAGATGGGGCCTTTACGAACCATGAATTCATTTTTTGCCTGGTTGTAAATCATGGTGCCTACCACATCGGCAGGTAACAAATCCGGTGTAAACTGTATGCGGCTAAAGTTAGCATGTATGGTTTGCGCCAGCGATTTTATGGCTAATGTTTTTGCCAGACCAGGCACTCCTTCAAGCAGTACATGCCCATTACTTAAAAGACCAATCAACAGGCGTTCTATCATTCCATGCTGGCCTACAATTACTTTACTCAGTTCATCATTAATTCTGGTAACAAATCCGGCTGCATGACCAATTTTTTCATTCAGCAAACGGATGTCTTCGGCGGTTTGTAACATATGTTCTTTTTTGCCCCCTCCGCCCCCTAAAGGGGGAACTGATTATGGAGAAGATTATGTTTTATTTTTTTATTTCAAATTTTATGGCCTTCCATTAATATAAATATACACCCTAATCTTCGCTATTACCCCTTTAGAGGATAGGGGCTGCAATTTACGTACTCTCCCCTAACAAAAATTTTGCCATCTTGATGAATGGGGCAAAAATCTGTTAAAATGAGTTTATCTTTAAGAAAAATATTTTTTTATGATAGAACAACAATTAATCACTACATCAAACTTATTGGAAGGATACTGCATTACCAAACATTTGGGCATTGTACGTGGCATTACAGTCCGCAGTCGTAGCCTGTTTGGAAATATTGCCGGAGGTTTTCAAACTTTATTTGGCGGCAAGATCTCTATTTATGTAGAGCTGTGTGAAAAAACAAGAGAAGAAGCTTTTCAATTAATGCTGCAACATGCTAACGAACGTGGTGCTAATGCCATCATCAACATGCGCTACGATGCTAATGAAGTGATGAATGGTGTTACCGAAGTGCTGGCTTATGGTACGGCGGTGGTAGTGGAGAAAATTTAAGAAAGATACTTTCCCACAATTGGTACCCGCCTGCCTACCCCAAATGCTTTTGGAGAAATACGTATTATAGGGCAAAACTGGTTGCGCTTATATTCATTAATGTTTACCATTTTTAAAACACTGTCCACTAAGGCAGCGTCAAATCCTTGTGCTTTTATTTCTTTTGGCCCCTGCCTTCTTTCAATGTATTGAAATAATAATTTATCCAAAATATTGTATTCGGGTAGTGAATCAGAATCTTTTTGGCCCAGCCTTAATTCTGCACTGGGTGCTTTAGTAATAATATTATCAGGAATTATTTCTTTTTCTCTGTTAATGTATTTTGCCAATGCGTACACTTGCATTTTATAACAATCTCCCAGCACGCCAATGCCACCGGCCATATCGCCATACAAAGTGCCGTAGCCTGTTGCCAGTTCGCTTTTGTTAGAAGTGTTTAGTAAGATATAACCAAACTTATTGGCAATGGCCATTAATAAATTCCCTCTGGTACGGCTTTGGATATTTTCTTCAGCAATACTAAATGGCAGGTCTTTAAAAATTGGTTTCAATTCATTTAAAAAACTATCGTAAATATTTTTTATCGGTACAATATCGTAAGTGTTATTTAAATTTTTACTTAATGCCTCAGCATCACTTACACTATGCCCTGTAGAATATTCCGAAGGCATCAGTACCGCTCTTACATTTGCAGTACCTAATGCTTTGCATGCCAGCGCCAATGTAACGGCACTGTCAATACCACCACTGCTGCCTAAAATGGCTTTGGTAAAACCCATCTTGGTAAAATAATCTTTAATACCCATTACTATTGCATCATACACCTGTTCAATATTCAGGTTTTCTTCTAAAGCAATTGGATTTAATTCTTTATCGGGCACACGGCTGGCTGGTTCAATAATTGCTGCATCAATTGTACCATTATCATTTAAAATAAAGGATTGCAAAGCAGATTCAAACGAAGGAAGTTTTCCACACAAGTTGGCGTGCTTGTCAAATACATAAGATGTGCCATCAAAAACCACTTCGGTTTGGCTACCCACTGCATTGCAATAAAACAAAGGCAGTTTATATTTTGTAACATTGGCTTTAATGGTTGCTTTACGGTCTTCATCATGTGTGTAATCAAACGGCGAAGCAGATAAATTTATCATAACATCTGGCTGCTGTTTCATTAATTCGTCCATTGGGCAAATGCGGTACATGGGGTTATCACCCAGGTTCCAGATATCTTCACAAATAGTTACTGCCAGTTTTTTTCCTTTAAACTCCATTACCTTCCAGCCGTAAGCCGGTTCAAAATAACGGTACTCATCAAATACATCATAATTGGGTAAACAGGTTTTATGTGCAATGCTTTTTATTTCTTTTTCATATAATAAATATGCAGCATTAAAAAGATCTTTTCCTTCTCTCACAGGGTTTCTGTCCGGCGCTCCTACCAATACCCCAATAGTATCGGCATGTAGTTTTATTTCATCAATGGCTTTATAACATTTGGCAATAAAATCATCAAACTCTAAAAAATCTTTGGGTGCATAGCCACAAATGCTCAGCTCGCTAAATACAATAAGATCGCCGCCCTCACTTTTAGCTTCCTCAATTGCAGCAATAATTTTTTGTGTATTGCTTTTAAAGTTGCCAATATGATAATTTTGCTGAGCTAAAAATATTTTCATACCTGTTATCCTCTGCCTGGCAGAGTTTATCTTTATGTTTAGAAATTAATCTTTTTCTTTGCAAAGTTAAATTATTCAGCCATGCGGTTATTATTTGGTTTACTTATTATCAGCAGTGTAGTTTTTTCCTGTAATGATGGCGAAAAAATACCTGATGTCACCAACATTAAAGTACAATTAAGTACTCAGCGGTTCGAAAAGGAGTTATTTATGCTGGACACAGCAAATTTTAAGGTTAATTTAGAACAGTTGATTGCAAAATATCCATCCTTTGGCGAAAATTTTTTGTCCACCATATTAGGTGTAGATCCTAAATGGAGCACCGACAGTATTGCATCTTATATAAAAGGATTTATTACTGCTTACAAAAATGTTTATGATACTGCTAAAATAGTATTTCAGGATTTTTCATCGTATGAAAAAAATATAAAAAAAGGTTTACAATTTGTAAAATTTTACTTCCCCCAATATAAAGTGCCCGAAAAAATCATAACATACATAGGGCCGATTGATGGCTTTGGGGATATATTATCAGATGATGCTTTAATTATTGGCCTTCATCTGCATTTAGGCAAAAACTACTCGTTATATAAATCAGAGTTGGTGCAACAAACTTATCCGAATTATATCAGTAGCAATTTTGAACCGGGTTATATTGATGTAAACAGCCTTAAAAATATTGTACTTGATTTGTTTCCCGAAAAATTAGAGGACAAATCTTTGGTACAGCAAATGCTGGAAAAAGGAAAAAGACTTTATGTATTGAGTAAAGTTTTACCCTACCAGGATGAATTTAAATTAATTGGTTATACTGCTGCACAGTTAAAAGACTGCTATGACCATGAGAAAAATATCTGGGATCTGTTTGTACAAAATAATCTGTTACAGAATATCGATAATAATGTGATTAAAAATTACATCGGAGAATCACCTAAAACCCAGGAGCTGGGTGAAGCATCGCCAGGCAATATTGGCTCTTTTGTGGGCTGGCAAATTATAAAAGAATATATGAAAAAATATCCTGAAACCAGTTTGCAAAAAATGATGGCAACAGACAATGATACTATTTTTCAGGAAGCAAAATACAAGCCATAAAAGCAAACTAATAAAACATAATATTCCTCCATTTCTCCCTTTAGGGGATAGGGCAATTATGCAGCAATCTGCTGTTGCATTTCCGTAGGCTTTTTACCCAAATGTTTCATTACCCTGAAATGAGAAGCCAATGCTTCTGTCATAGTTCTATATTGATTATAAGGTAAATTAAATTCGGCACATTTTTGTTGTACAATCTTACTGATAGCAGGGTAATGCACATGACTTACTTTAGGAAACAAATGGTGTTCAATCTGAAAATTTAATCCACCAACAAACCAGGAAATAATTTTACTGCCCATTGCAAAGTTTGAAGTTGTTTTTAACTCATGTATTGCCCATGCAGTTTCCACATGTTTTGTTTCATCCAAAGCCACATGTTCAAATTCTGTATTTTCCACAACATGTGCCAGTTGAAAAACAATCGAAAGTGTTAATCCCATAACGGCGTGTAATAATAAAAACCCTCCCAGCCATGGCAAAAATCCCCATTTTATTATTGGTAGTATCATGTAAAAACCTAAGTAGCCGGCTTTGGTTAGCCAGAATATAGTTTTATTTTTTGCCGACATTTTCCAAGCTTCGGTAGTATAAATTTTACGGGTAAAATATTTTGTAAAGTCCATAAAAAATAACCAAAAAATTGAGGAGAGTGCATATACAGGTAATAAATACAAATGCTGAATTTTATGAGCAGGTACCCATTTTTGGGTTCCGCATTGTCGTATGATGGGGCTTTTGGCGATATCATCATCCAGGCCATCTACATTGGTGTAACTATGATGTATAATATTATGTTTTTGTTTCCAGAAAAAAGCACTGGCTCCTAAAGCATTTGCACTAAGGCCCAGCAAGTCATTTAACCATGGCTTTGTAGAATAACTGCCATGATTAGCATCATGCATAACACTAAAGCCAATACAGGCAAACACATAGCCAAGACCTGCACAAATTAATAAGGCTGGCAACGCACTTAAAGCAAAAACCGGCCACATTAATAAACAATAACCCGCAATAGCAGCACCAATAAGAGTAATGGTTTTAATATACAATCTCCAGTCACCGGTTTTTTTAATTTTATTTTTTCTAAAATATTCATCAACCGAAGATTTTAGACTTAAATAAAAATCATTGTTTCTATTTGAAAAAGTAATTTTTGCCATGGCAAGCTTTTATAGTGATAAAACCTTTATCACGCTGGTTAGATATTTAAAAAAAATAAGAAGGTTAGGCTGGGTAATTATCAACTAAATCTGACACTTAAAGGTACATGTAAAAACAACATAAATAACTTTTAGTTTAGCTTAAAAGGAGTACTCATCTGAAAAGAAGGTATTACAACAGAAAACGTTTTTTTAGTACTTATATTCTCCATAAGATAAGTGCCATGCATTTTACCAATTTCTGTACGCAGGTTGCAGCCACTTATATACTGGTATTGATCACCGGGATTGATTTGTGGTTGCACTCCAACAACACCCTCGCCCTCAACCTCTCTAAGGCTCCCATTACTATCATAAATATACCAGTGCCGGCTTAATAATTTCACCGGGAAAGTATTGTTGTTTTCAATGGTAATTTTATATGCAAACATAAATTCGCCGTTAACCGGATTACTGTAATCCGGCTGGTAGTATGTTTCCACACTTATTTTAACCCCTTCGGATATTTGAGAAACCATGCTTTTAATTTATGTAAAAATAGCAATAATATTGGCCTTTTGTTGCAATTTACTTTTCAATAGTTGTTAAAAATAATTAGTTGCATACCGCTAACAGCTTACCATTACAGCAATTGCCCCCCAAACGTAACCCATGTATTGAAATAGGCCAGATAGAAACAAAACTAATTATTGAACAGTTGAAGAAATGCCCCAGTGGGGTGTTGGGTATAGTTTTAAAACTAATTTGTAAGCCTAATAAATTGGAATGAATTATATTTTCTTAGCAGCCAAGTACCCGTTATTTAATAACCATTGCAAAACTTTATCCCTGTTATCGCCCTGTACAATTATTTCCCCTTCTTTTACCGCCCCACCTGTGCCGCAAAAAGTTTTTAATTTTTTACCCAAGTCTTCAATATCGTTTTGTGTACCAATAAAACCTTCTATTAATGTAACTTTTTTCCCTGCCCGTTGTTTTTTATCTAACAGTATTTTTAATTTTTGTTGTGCAGGATTTACAGTTTGCTGCTGCACATTAGCTATTGTTTCAATTTTAAAATTGGGGTTGGTGGAGTAAACTAATCCGCCTAAAGAATTTGATATAGTTTTCTTTTTATTCATATTCTAGAACTAATAAATTAACGCTCAAATAATTACTGCCTTTAAACTTAAATCTAAACTTTTTGCCTGGTGTATTACAGCACCGCTGCTAATATAATCAACCCCTGTTGCAGCATATACTTCAATATTAGTTAAGTTTATTCCGCCGCTGGCTTCGGTTTCATATTTTCCATTTATTATTTGCAATGCTTCAGTAATTTTTTCTGGTGTAAAATTATCCAGCATTATGCGGTTTACTTTTCCGGTAGCCATTACTTTTTTTACATCTTCAATACATCTGGTTTCTACTTCTATTTTTAAACCGGGCTTTTTTTCCTGCACATAATCGTAAGCTTTTGCAATAGCTTTTTCTACTCCGCCGCAATAATCAATATGGTTATCCTTTAGCATAATCATATCGTACAAACCAAAACGGTGGTTAACGCCACCCCCAATTTTTACGGCTTCTTTTTCCAGCAACCTAAAATTAGGAGTAGTTTTTCGTGTATCTAATAATTTAGTTTTATAATTTTTTAATTTGTCAACATACAGTTTAGTTAATGTGGCAATGCCGCTCATACGTTGCATAGTATTTAACACCAGCCTTTCGCATTGTAAAATGGTATGCACTTTTGCTTCTACATCAAAAGCTATATCGCCAAATTGCATGGTATCACCGTCTTTTTTATAAGTAGTAAAAACTATATCGGGCTGCATATACCTGAATATTTTTTCTGCAACTGCAACGCCAGCTAAAATACCATCTTGTTTAATTTTTAAAACTGCTTTGCCTTTTGCATTAGCATCAATGCAACATAATGTGGAGTGGTCGCCATCGCCTATATCTTCCTGCAACGCATTTTTTATCAATAAGTTTAATTGTTCGTTATATTCCATATTGCAAAGCTAAGAAAGAACACAAAAAGAAAACCCCGAAAAAATCCGGGGTTTAATAATATAGGTGAAATATAATTTTATTTATTTTCAAATCTTATTTCCTGCAAAAACTGTTTGTCGCTTTTTTGCTTCATAAAAACTGTGGTTCTAAACGAACCGTTTTTTGTAACCAAAGTACCGATACAATATTGTGAGCCGGCATTTTCGCCTTTATGAATTACTTCAAACCCTTTAACCCCATTGGTACTAAAAAAATCTTTTAAAACAATTTCCGCCTGATTTTTACTGTAATTGTTGCTTTTATCAGGCATTGTTATTTCCACGGTATTATCAAAATAACGGGCTATTTGTACGGCATCGCCGTTTTTTAAACCATTTACAACCTCATCTATACTTAAAAAAAGGGTAAAAGATGATAGTAGAACAGTAACTGAAAAAAGTGTAAAAAATCTTTTCATTTTGGGTTTTTTAATCACTATTAATTTTGCTAAAATTATGCCAACCTGTGTTAAATTAGTAAGTATCGGGGTATTTTTTAGTTATTAGACATAAATTCAGAAGAATTAGTTGCAAATATTTTAGTTTTACAAATGCAAAATAAGAAAGTTATACTGATTATTATGGATGGCTGGGGACTGGGCAAGGTAAAAAGCAGTGATGCTATTCAACATGCTAAAACGCCTTTTGTTAGTTCTCTATATTCAAAATACCCTAACTCCACTTTAATAACCTGTGGCGAAGATGTTGGCCTGCCGGAGGGGCAAATGGGGAACAGTGAAGTGGGCCACCTAAATTTGGGTGCTGGCCGTATTGTGTACCAGGAACTGCAACGTATTAATGTTGCCATAAAAACCGGCGAATTTGCCAGCAATCCAATACTGCTTGCTGCAATTGATTTTGCCAAACAACAAAACAAACCATTGCATTTAATGGGGTTGGTAAGCGATGGCGGTGTACACTCTCATACCAACCATTTAAAGGCCTTAACTACTCTTTGTGCTCAAAAAGGTTTAACTAAAGTTTTGATACATGCTTTTACCGATGGCAGAGATACTGACCCTAAAAGTGGTTTAGGTTTTTTAACTGATTTACAAAACCATCTGGATAAATCAACCGGTAAAATTGCAACTATAACCGGAAGATATTATGCCATGGACAGGGATAAACGCTGGGAAAGAGTAAAGCTTGCCTATGATGCAGTAGTAAAAGGTATTGGCAAAATAACCGACAATGTTTTGGAAGTGGTAAAAGAATCTTATAAAGAAAACATAACGGATGAATTTATAAAGCCCATTATCAATTCTAAAATAGAAAGCACTAAAATAAATAATGGAGATGTGGTCATTTGTTTTAATTTCAGAACCGACCGTTGCCGTGAAATTACTGAAGTACTTACCCAAAAAGACTTTGCAGATTTTGGAATGCAGAAATTGGATTTACATTACAGCACCATGACACAGTATGACCATAGTTTTAAAAATGTAAACGTTATTTTTGAAACAGATGATTTAAAAAATACCCTTGGCGAAATTTTACAACAAAATAATAAAACACAAATACGCATTGCCGAAACAGAAAAATATCCGCATGTAAGTTTCTTTTTTAGTGGTGGCAGGGAAAAAGAATTTGTTGGGGAAAAACGTATAATGATCCAATCCCCAAAAGTTGCCACTTACGATTTACAACCCGAAATGAGTGCTTACGAAGTAACTAATGCTATTGTAAAAGAAATAGAAAATAACCCTACAGATTTTATTTGCCTAAACTTTGCCAACGCCGATATGGTGGGCCACACTGGTGTTTGGGATGCCGTAATAAAAGCAGTGGAAACAGTAGACACCTGTGTAGAAAAAGTAGTTACTGCAGCATTAAAACAAGATTATGCTGTTTTTATTTTAGCCGACCATGGCAATGCCGATTACGAAATAAATGAAGATGGTACCCCTAATACAGCACACACTTTAAACCTAGTGCCATTTTTTATTGTAGATAACGAATGGAAAGGAACAATAAAAAATGGTAAATTAGGCGATATTGCACCTACTATTTTAACCATGATGCAGTTGCCAGTGCCTAAAGAAATGAGTGGAGATGTATTGGTTTAAGGGTGTTTCTGATTTGAAGGTAATATTTTAGTATTTTTATAATGTTAGTTTAATATATACATGAAAGTAAAAGAAGTTTATATAAAAGATTTCAGGCAGTTTAAAAATTTTAAACTCGATTTAACTTACCCAAAAGGACATGCCAAAGAAGGGCAACCTTTGGATAAGGTTTGTTTTATTGGACAAAGTGGGACTGGGAAAACGAGTTTGTTGAATATGTTATTTGCGGTGAACAGACCTACATATATTGCTGCAAGTATAAATACCATGGAAATCGTTAATAATGTTTTGATAAGAACGGCATCGGATGAAATTTCAGAACATGAATTTACACTTTACTTTATTGAAAGACTTATGGATGTTGTCGATGGCGTAAGAGAAAGCGAAAATGCAATTACTTCAAAAGCAAAAATTAGTCAAAAAAAACTCGAAGATGAAATAGAATCGAATACAGGGCTTTCTTCTTTAGATAAGATAAGAGAAAAAGTAGATGGCATAAAACTTCAAAATATTCGAAATAAAAAAATACTTTTTTTTCCTGCAGAATTAAATTATAAACTCAAAAAAGAAAACTCAAACTCCTTTAAAGCAGATAAAAAAACCTACGATTTTAGCCAAGATAATATTTTTGATATTTGGAATCTTTTATTAGAAGATATTACTAAGCACCAAGAGGAAGAATTAAAAATAAGGCAACAAATTTCAGTCGTAGCTGAAACAGGGAATATTAAAGCCATTCAGGAAGAAGTGAAAAAGTTGGAAGAATGGAAAACCCAAAATTTTAATCCGGTTAAAGATGTCGCAGATAATTGTATTGATAAATTAATTGCTCATTTTTCTTTACGGGTAAAGCAAGATTTAGACATTCAGCAAAAGGATGATATTGGTTTTATTAAAATAGAAGACCTTAATGGCAACGAAGTACCTAACGCTTTTTGGAGTACCGGTACTAAACAGGTGGTATTAAGTGCATTACCTTTGTATTTATTAAAGCCAGAAAGTTCTATTATATTTTTTGATGAGCCTGAACGTTCTCTTTATCCAGATTTACAAAGAATAATAATTGATTACTATCAGAGTCTTACAAACGATAGCCAGTTTTTTTACGCAACACATTCTCCTATTATAGCCTCTTCTTTTGAGCCATGGGAAATTGTAGAATTAAAATTTAATGATAGTGGCCATGTTTACAGAGAACTATATTTTGAAGGAGAAAACCATGTGGATAATTATTACATAGACCCCCGTTTTTTAAATTTTGATTTGATGTTGAAAGAAGTATTTGACATGAAATATACTAATGGCGATATGCGTTACGAAGCACTGAGTAAATATGGGATGCTAAAAAATCAATTAGATACTTTAAAGAAAGCAGATAAATTACAAACCCCTGAGGCAAAAAATATTTATAAAGAATTTAAGTCTTTATCAAAAAAGTTAGCCGTTAACCCTGAATAGGATGCGTAAACTCGATAAAACTGAAATTTTAGCTGTTGAATATAAAAACTGGCAAGATAATTTTTCGATTGCAGAAAACCACCCAAAATATAATTCATCAGCCGGGAAGTTTTATTACGATATTATTGCAAATCTCATTTGGATACAAAAAGGTTTGTGTGCTTATACAGAATTCATGATGCATGACTTTGAAAAATGCAATCCTGTAAATTGGGATAATAATAAGTTTAAGAAATTTGCTTTTGCCGGGGAGCTAGACCATTACGACCCAACTTTAAAAAACACACAAGGTTGGCTTTGGGACAATTTTTTTCTCATAGATTCCGATGTAAATTCTAAAAAAGTAAAAGGAAGTAAAAAGCCTAATTCACTTTTAAAACCTGATAAACCTGATTTTGTCCCTTCTTATTATTTAGAGTATGATGTTTCAATTCATGAATTTATCCCTAAGAGAACAAGGACATTTGAAGAGCAAAATCTTATTTTACATGATTTAAATACACTTGGCCTTAATTGGCAACCAACTGTTGAGAGGAGGGCTAAATATCTTAATGAAAAAATTAATGACGTAAAATATGGAGTAGTTACATTCGAGAATGCATATTTACATTTGATCCAGTTTTTTACCGCCTTTGAATTAAGTAAGGATTATATGAATAGTTAACAAAATTAAATTAACAATGAAAAAGTTTTTAAAAAGATTTCTTTTATTACTATTACTTGTATTTATAGCTATCCAGTTTTTTCGTCCGGCAAAAAACATTTCGGCAGGTGTAAGCGCAAACGATATTACCACAAAATATGCTGTGCCGCAGGATGTACAAGCCATACTTAAAACCAGTTGCAACGATTGCCACAGTAACAACACTGTTTATCCCTGGTACAGCAATATACAACCTGTTGCCTGGTGGTTAGATGACCATATTAAAGAAGGAAAAAAGGGATTAAATTTTTCTGAATTTGCATCTTACCGTATAGGGCGGCAATACAAAAAGTTGGAAGAAATTAATAAACAGGTTAAAGAAGGAGAAATGCCGCTTGAATCTTACACTTTAATCCATGGCAATGCTAAACTTAGCCAACAGCAAAAATTAAGTTTAGCTACTTGGGTGGTTGCTTTAAGAGATAGTATAAAAGCACAATACCCCGGGGATAGTTTAAAACTGCCGCAAAGGCCCCCACCACCCCAATCAAAATAATTTATTACATTTGTATTCTGCTCATGTTTAAACAAAAAAAAATACTGGCTTTTTCAATACTGCTAATAATGGCAGTGCCCTTATTATTTTTTATTGGCTTTATAGTAAAAAAAAGAATAATTAAAAATGAAATGAGGGCTAATTTAGAAACGGCATCACTTAAAACCATTACAGTAAATGAGGCTGATGTACAATGGGTGGAAGAAAATAAAGAAGTTATTATTAATGGAAATCTTTTTGATGTTAAATCTTACAGCATTGCAGGTGGCATAATAACGCTTACCGGTTTATTTGACAATGATGAGGTTAAATTACATGACCAGTTGAAAAATTTTATTCATCAAAAAGATGATGGCAATAATCCGCTAAATCAGTTAGTAGTTAAGTTACTTTTTTCACCGCTTTACATTAATCCGGCTTATACTAATTGCGAAAATACAGGGCAAATTGTTTTGCAAAAATTTATGCCATATCCTGAAAAAAAAATACCTCAAAATTATTTATCCAAGTTCGTCCCGCCTCCCAAATATTCTTAATACTTTTTATCACGCTTATCATTACCGGTGGCCTGTAACTCAATTCTATTTTTATAATCTGAATTGAGTAATTCATTTATTTTATTTATTATTTACCAAAACGCATTTTATTATGAAACGTATAATTTTATCTATACTGTTACTTACTATTTTATCCATTACAGCATTTGCACAAAAAACATTAAAAGGTAAAGTGGTTGATGCCAATACTGGCAATGTACTGGCAGGGGCAACTATAACTTATGCTGGCAAGGGAACAACCAGTAACAATGATGGTAGTTTTACCGTTGATTGCAGCAAAGCTTCTTTCATTTTAGTATCTCATGTAGGTTACGAATCTAAAAGGGTTGCCATAAAAAATTGCGATGATGCAATTACTGTTAACCTTTCGCTTACCGCTGGCACTTTAGGCGAAGTGGAAGTAACTGCTACTTCCAACCAAAATAAATCTTTACTATATCAGCCTGCGGCTATTACAAAACTTACACCGCTGGAATTAAATCGTGGCATCGGTTTATTTTTAGATGATGCTATTAATACCAATGTACCTGGCGTTACTATGAACAGAAGATCTGTATGTGGCGGACAACAATTAAACATCAGGGGTTATGGCAATGGCTCAAGGGGAACAAGGGGCGTAAGCAGTAATTTTGATGGACAGGGTTATAAAGTTTATTTAAATGGTATCCCTGTTACCGATGCTGAGGGTATTACTACATTAGATGATATTGATTTTGGTTCTATCGGCAATGTAGAAATTACCAAAGGCCCTGCAGGTACATTAAATGGTTTGGCCATTGCAGGCGCAGTAAATCTTAAAACAATAAAACCAGAAAAAGGTAAAACATCAATCGGGCAGCAAATTTTGCTGGGCAATTATGGCTTACAACGTTACACCAGTACTTTTCAAATGGGTGCCGATCGTTCTTCTATTTTAGTTAATTACGGGCATCAAAAATCTGATGGTTTTTCAATACATAATAAATCGCATAAAGATTTTGTAAACTTTGTTGGCGATTTTACATCAAACGAAAAACAAAATATTAGTACCTATGCAGGGTACAGTAATAGTTACGATGAAAGATTGGGGGAGTTAACAATTACTCAATATGATAATAATGATTATTCCGGCAACCCCGAATACATAAAAAGAAATGCCCACAGCAATGTAATTACTTTTAGGGCAGGCGTTGGCCACACCTACATGTTCAATAAAAATGTTTCCAATACCACATCTGTATTTGGTACAGCATTTACCAGCAATGTTAGCAGTGCAGGCGGATGGACAGATAAAACTACCGGCAACTATGGCTTACGAAGCAGCTTTGATACAAAATTTGATTTAAACAATGCAGTTAAATTAAGTGGCATTACTGGTATCGAAACCCAACGCCAGGATGCACAGGTAATCGGTTACAATCTTAAAGCAGACCCTAACGATCCTGCTCCCCTGGTATATACTTATGGTGTTAGCCCTTACTGGGTGGTTAATGCAAATACCGCTAATGTGGCATCAATAAGTAAAACCACTTCACTGTTTACCGAATGGACGCTTGCTTTACAACATGATATTTCACTCACTGCAGGCGTAGGCGTTAGCAATATGAAAATTACTTTAAACGATCGTTTTAATCCAGCAATAGCCACAAGGCCTGCAACATTCCAAAAAAATTACACAGGAATGGTTTCACCACATTTAGCTATTAATAAAGTAATCAGTAAAGAAGTTTCGGTTTATGCTTCGTACAGCAAAGCTTATAAAGCACCAACAAGTTCTTATTTTTATATTACTACCCCGGTAGTTACCACACCTGCAACACCAGCAACTGGCAGGGTAAATGATGTATTAAAAGCTGAGATAGGTAACCAGTTTGAAATAGGTACTAAGGGGCAACTATTGAGCGATAAATTAACTTACGAGCTTACCTATTTTAATGCGGAGTTCTCAAACAAAATGACTGCAATTGCCGTTGTTTCCTCCGCATCACCAACAACTACATTATATTCTTATGTGGTAAATGGTGGTAAGCAAAACCATAATGGTGTAGAAGCATTGGTAAAATACACTGCTTACAAATCAGAAAAAGGGTTTTTTAACACAGTTCGTCCATTTGCTAATTTAACCTATTCGGATTTTAAATATGGCAACAATTTTATTATTCAAAAATCAGTAATTGCTTCAGAAGATTACAGCGGAAAAGCAGTTGCAGGCGTTGCTAAAATTGTAGCCAATATTGGCATAGATGTTTCAATGAAACATGGTTTGTATGCTAATTTAAGTTACAACTACAAAGATAAAATGCCTATCACATCTTTAAATGATTTATATGCAACCAGCTATAATTTATTAAACGCAAAACTTGGTATCC
Organism: Ferruginibacter sp.; assembly: GCA_043719495.1. Taxonomy (GTDB): domain Bacteria; phylum Bacteroidota; class Bacteroidia; order Chitinophagales; family Chitinophagaceae; genus Ferruginibacter. The sequence continues at coordinate 31,516 of JAYSTT010000620.1, forward strand.
AGCATAGTTTAGGCAACCATTTTGATGTAGATGTATATGTTGGCGCAGCAAATCTTACCAACACAAAATACTACTTAATGGTTTTTGTAAACCAGTTGCCCGATGCTTATATACCGGCACCTAATACCGCTAATTTTTATGGTGGTGTTAATTTAAAATATAATTTCTAAAACAATTTTAAAGGGAGGTTTTGTAAAACTTCCCTTTTTAAAAATATTGGGTATGAAAAAAATCATTTCAATTATTTTTTTATCTGCTGCAATTATTTCCTGCGGCAGGTTTGGCAACAGGGAAATTGACGGCAAAAAAGATATGCGTATTGTTTGTTTATCCAAACAATTAACGGAGTATGTTTTTGCATTGGGTAAAGGCCATAATATTGTTGCAGTTGATTTAAGCAGCACTTATCCCGATAGTGCAAAATTATTAAAAACTGTAGGTTACCACAGGGCATTAAGCCCCGAGAGTATTATTTCTATGAACCCCGATTTAGTAATTCATAGCAATGATATTGGCCCCGAAAATGTGTTGCCGCAAATAACAAAAGCAGGCCTTAATATTAAAGCCTTTGGTGGAGCCAACACTATTGACAGTGCAAAATTATTATTGAAAGAACTGGGTAATTTTTTTGGAATAGAAAATAAAGCAGGCCCTATCATTACAAAAATGGAAGCCGGAATTGCAATAGCATCAGATTCTTTAAAAGCGCTTAATCTAAAAGATTCTATCAAAGTAATGATTATTCATTTTGGCCTGCGTAACAATACTTATTTTGTAATGAGCGGCAGAAATGGTGTGGGTGATAAAATGATTCGTTTAGCAGGTTGCAGCCCTGCAACGTACGATAGTAAAGGCGCAAGGGAAATGAGCCCGGAAGCTGTTGCGCTTGCAAATCCTGACATTATTATTGCTACCGATTTTGGATACGACAGAATGGGAAGTATGGATAAATTTATTACTTCCGTTCCGGGTGTTGCTTTAACCAATGCAGGAAAAAATAAACGCATTGTTCGTTTTGAAGAACATGACCTTATTTATTTCGGCCCACGTACAGGAGAAAATATTATTAAATTAATCAACCTGCTTCATTCAACAAATAATGCTGCGTCAAAATAAGTTTTTCTTTCCTGCATTAATAATCTTGCTGATTATAGTATTGCTTTGTGCAATTGCATTTGGTGCTGTTTCAATATTACCCTCCGATATGTTTTTGGCAATTCAACATTTTTTTCAGGGTAAAGATCCTGCAAATATTTACGAAAGTGTTTTTATTCAGTTGCGTTTACCCAGGGTTTTGTTATGTGCCATCACTGGCGCAATTTTATCAGTAAGTGGTGTATTGATGCAGGGTTTATTTCGCAACCCCATTGTAGAGCCGGGTTTGGTAGGCACCAGTTCCGGCGCAGCTTTAGGTGCATCAATTGTATTTGTAATGGCTGCAAAATTCAGCCCCGAAATGAAAAGTTTTACTGGCCCGTTTTTAG
>JAYSTT010000063.1:0-4368 GCA_043719495.1 Ferruginibacter sp.
GTTTCCATACCAAAATTTACAATGGTAGCTAATTTAAATCCGTTGTGGTCGTCGCCTTCTTTAAATGAATTTACTAAACCATCAGCAACAGAATAAAAAGCATTGTCTAAATCCAGCGCTAAACGTTCGCCAAATAAAGCATGGTTACGTTTGCCATACACTACATTACGTTGCTTATTCATCACATCATCATACTCCAGCAATCGTTTTCTTATACCAAAGTTATTTTCCTCCACTTTCTTTTGTGCTCTTTCAATTGATTTGGAAATCATGCTGTGCTGAATCACTTCGCCTTCTTTATATCCCATCCTGTCCATCAAACCTGCAATACGTTCGCTGCCAAACATACGCATCAAATCATCTTCTAACGATACAAAAAACTGAGAACTTCCAGGATCTCCCTGACGACCGGCACGGCCACGCAACTGCCTGTCCACACGCCGGCTTTCATGACGCTCTGTACCTAATATTGCCAAACCACCTGCATCTTTAACGCCTGGGCCCAGTTTAATATCGGTACCACGACCAGCCATGTTTGTAGCAATAGTAACTGCACCGGCAAAACCAGCTTCGGCAACCACCTGTGCTTCCTTAGCATGTTGTTTTGCGTTCAGTACATTATGAGGAATATTTTTTTGCTTCAGCATCCTTGCCAGCAATTCACTTACTTCAACAGATGTTGTACCCACCAAACATGGTCTTCCTTCGGTACGTAATTTTTCAATGGCCTCAATTACAGCTTTGTATTTTTCACGTTTGGTTTTATATACTAAATCCTGTTCATCTTTTCTAATTGCTTTTACATTGGTGGGAATATTTACTACGTCCAATTTATAAATACTCCATAACTCTGCAGCTTCTGTTTCTGCGGTACCCGTCATACCACAAAGTTTGTGATACATACGAAAGTAGTTTTGCAAAGTAACCGTTGCATAAGTTTGTGTACTTGCTTCTATCTTCACATTTTCTTTTGCTTCCAGCGCCTGGTGCAAACCATCACTATAGCGGCGGCCTTCCATAATACGGCCAGTTTGTTCGTCCACAATTTTTACAGCATCATCAATAATTACATATTCCACATCTTTATCAAATAAAGTGTAGGCTTTTAATAACTGCTGTACGGTATGTATCCTGTCAACTTTTAAAGAATAATCATTAAGCAGTATTTCTTTTTCATGTAATTTTTCTTCAGCACTTAAGCTTCCCTTTTCAATATCGCTAAGCTTGGTAGCAATATCCGGAACAATAAAAAAGTTAGGATCTTCTCCTGCCCGTGTAATTAATTGAATCCCTTTATCGGTAAGATCGACCTGGTTATTTTTTTCGTCTATATTAAAAAATAGTTCAGCATCAACTTTTGGCATTTCCTTTTGTTGATCGGCCAGGTAATAATTTTCACTCTTCTGCAATTTTACTCTTATGCCCGGCTCACTTAAAAATTTAATCAACGCACCATTCTTTGGTAAACCACGATGTGCTCTCATTAATGCCAATCCTCCATCTTTAGGGTCATCATTGCCTTCGGCAATTTTTTTCTTGGCTTCAATTAAATATTGATTAACTGCTTTTTTCTGTGCATCCAGTATCTTTTCAATACGGGGTTTTAAATCAAAAAACTGTTGGGTATTATCGCTATGGCCAACTGGCCCGCTGATGATTAAAGGCGTACGGGCATCATCAATCAACACACTATCCACCTCATCCACCATGGCAAAATGATGTTTGCGCTGCACCATTTCATCAGGGGTGTGTACCATATTATCTCTTAGATAATCAAAACCAAATTCGTTATTGGTACCATAGGTAATATCTGCATTGTACGCATTACGTCTTGCATCAGTGTTGGGTTCGTGCTTATCAATACAATCCACACGTAAACCCAGCCATTCAAAAATGGGTCCGTTCCATTCACTATCCCTTCTTGCCAAATAATCATTTACCGTTACTATATGTACACCTGCACCTGCCAACGCATTCAAATATGCAGGTAAAGTGCTAACAAGTGTTTTACCTTCACCCGTTGCCATTTCCGCAATTTTACCAGAGTGCAAAACGGCTCCACCAATTAACTGCACATCGTAATGTACCATGTTCCAGGTAACTGCACCGCCACCCGCTGTCCAGGTATTTCTGTAAATTGCTTTGTCTCCTTCAATGCTGATATGATCTTTTTTCACCGCTAAATCTCTGTCCAGATCATTGGCAGCACTTTCCAATGTTTCATTTTCTTTAAACCGGCGGCTGGTTTCTTTTACCACAGCAAAAGCTTCGGGTAATAATTCCAGCAAAATTTCTTCAATCTGCTTATCCCTTGTTTTTTGCAACTCATCTATTTCTTTATAGATAATATCCCTGCTGTTAATTTCAGCTATGGGTAAATCTTCTGCTGCTTGTTTCTTATCAGCAATTTCTTTATCTATTATTGTAAGATGTGCAGCTATGCGTTGTTTAAACTCCACAGTTTTACTGCGTAACTCATCGTTACTTAAGGATTGATGTTGTGCAAAAAAATGGTTGATCTGTTCTACCTGAGGGGTGATTTTTTTTACATCCTTCTCACTCTTACTGCCGCCAAATAGTTTTGAAATAATGCCTAACATAAAATTCAGTGTTGTTGGGTATTGAAATGAAAAATTAATTATAAGATAATTGTGTTGTCAAATATGGTGCTGAAAACGGGTTTAAAGCCAAAATGACAGCAATTGCCCCGTTTTATCGGGGGTGGCAAAGGTAGCAAATAGTTTGAGAGTTTGAGGCTGAAAGCAGAAAGCTGAAAGCATAAAGCCTACAGTGGAATACAGAATGTCTTGGCTTTGGGCTATATGCTTTTAGTTTTAGTCTTTTTCTTTAAGCTTTTATTAACTAACTTTTTTATAAGTTGAAGAATAAAGTAAAAAACCAGGATTATGCTTAAAAGTAAAATGCTCAGTGTTTTAATTATTTTTGTACTGGCAATAACAGCCTGCAGCAGCAACGAAATTGGCGAAAGTAAAGACGTAACCCAGGATAAAATTTATCAGAGTTACACTATTAGTTATACCGAAGGTGAAACCAATGCAGAAATATTTTGCCAGTTTAGGTTCGCCGGAAATAATGGAACTACCCTTGTTTTAAATAACCCCAGCCAGGTACAATTGGATGGTGAAAAATTAAATGCCGACAGCAGTACAGGTGCCGGTGCCTATTACAGGGCTTATAAAACTGCCAGTGATTTTTTTGGAAAACATTTTTTTACATTTATAAATACTGACAACAAAAAGTATGAAAATAATTTTTTATTTGACAGTTTTAAATTGATCAATGTTCCGGCTGTAATTTCTAAAAAACAAGATGTTAATGTATATTTTGAAACAACCCATTTGCAGGGCGATGATGTTATTGAAATGGAGGCCAGTAATACCGACAGTAGTTTTAATGTAACTCAACTTGCAGGTGCCGGTAATTTTATAACCATCCCATCAAAAGAATTACAAAGACAAAACGGAAATGAGTTAACGCTTGAAGCAACACTTTATCGCAAAATACCGTTGCAGCAAAATACTGCTGAAGGTGGAGTGATGGAAATAATATATGCCTTAAAACCTGTAAAGATTAAACTGGGGGATTAATTTTTTTTCGGAAAATAAGTTTATCGGCCACAAGCCAGCATAAAAACAATACTACAAATACAATGGCCGTAAGCCAATCATTATTAAAACTTATGGTTATAAATTCTCTTTTGGTTATTAAGTAAATGGGTAACCCTGCAAATAAAATTGAAGCGCCCAGGCTTAAAGCTGTGGCTGTTGCAGGATACAGGGGCAAGCTCCTGCTCATCAATAATAATGTTATGGGTACACTGCTTTGTAAGCAGGCAATACCAAAAGCCAATGCATAAATGTTTTCTTTACCAAACTGAAAGAGTAATAATGCAATGGGCAGGCTGATATAAATAAATTTTTTCCAGCCAATTTTATCGGCAATAAAGCCGCCAATTATTTTACCTGAAAAAGCACTGATACCAATAATAAGTATTCCATTTTCGTAATGCTGCGCCACATGATTAATAATATCAAAAATAAAAGAACGAAAACACATAAGCAGTAAGATACCCAGCATTATAAAATCGTGTGCATCCAGTTCGCTTTGCTTTTTAGCTGCAGGCTTATATAATGGAAGATTATTTTTCCAAATCATTAAACCAACCATTAAAACTGCAACAACTACTAACCATAAACTATGTTCCGAAAACTTTCCTAAAACCCCTCCAATGGTTAAACCCAAAACACCCGGCGCTGTAAACAACGCTAATGGCCCTGTCTTATCCTGATGCACCTGCAGGCATACTGCACCTCCTGTTACATGTACAAAAGCAGAAGCAAGGCCCGA
>JAYSTT010000621.1:0-2200 GCA_043719495.1 Ferruginibacter sp.
CCGGGTTATGGGCAAAAATAGCAACCGTGTTAAATGTTTCATCCAAATGTTTAATTACTTCATAAAAAATTTCGGCAGGTGCATGGTACAGTGCGCTAATAAAAATAATTTTATCATCATGTACGCCGTATTCTTTACAAAATAACTCAGCCGTTTTTTTGGCCCGCTTTGCAGGGCTCGATACGAATGCATCAATTGTAATATTTTTTTGCGATATTTTTTTTGCAATTGCCGGGGCATCTTTTTTGCCCCGTTCGCTTAATGGGCGTTCAAAATCATTAAGGGTAAAAGATGTTTCTGCTTTTGCATGCCGTATAATAAGTAAGGTCTTCACTCAATAAAAGTAAAATATATTAATCACAGATTTTACATAATTTTAAAAAAAATGAATACCCTATTAATAAATTATAACCCATTTTTCAATACAGTCAGTAATAAATAATCGGCTTAACCTTTCTCTCAACTAATATCCCCTTACATTTTTCCCTTCCATAAAATTCATAAACGCTTTGTTGCAAACACGGTTGCCACCCGGTGTGGGATAATTACCGGTAAAATACCAGTCTCCGGTATTGGTTGGGCAGGCTTTATGCAGGCTTTCAATAGTTTGGTAAATTACCTGAATAGGAATATCTAAATCTTTAGGCGTAATTAATTCAGCAATTTTTTTGCTCATTTCTTTTAGTGTAAATGGCTTGTAAATATCACGTACCACATTTTCTGTATGCAACTGGTTATTTCGTTGCAACTCTTTACATTTATTAAATGCTTCAGTTAGTATACAATCCTGATCAGTATCTTGCAGTAATTCTATGGCAGCTTTAAATGCAATAAAATCACCCATTTTACTCATATCAATTCCATAACAATCCGGATAGCGTATTTGCGGTGCCGATGAAACGATGATTATTTTTTTAGGCTGCAGGCGGCTAAGCATGCGAATGATGCTTTCTTTAAGTGTTGTACCTCTAACTATACTGTCATCAATAACTACTATAGTATCCTCATTTTTTCTTACAGTGCCATAAGTAATATCATACACATGTTGCACCATTTCGTTACGGCTGGAATCTTCAGTAATAAAAGTGCGTAGCTTAACATCCTTAATAGCAATTTTTTCGAACCTGATTTTCCGGGTTATCATTTCAGTTAATTTCTCCTCATCAAAATCTTTTCCCCAGCTGGTTATCCGTTCTATTTTAATTTTATTTAAATAATCTTCTGCCCCTTTTAATAAACCATAAAAAGCAGTTTCGGCTGTGTTAGGTATAAAGGAGAATATGGTATTTTTTAAATCATATTTAATAACCTTTAGAATCACATCACTTAAATTATATCCCAGTGCAATCCTTTCCCGGTATATTTTTTCATCACTGCCACGGCTAAAATAAATCCTTTCAAAACTGCAGGCCTTTCTTTCTTTGGGCTCCACAATTTCTTCAATAGTATAACTTCCATCTGCCTTTACAATAATTGCATTGCCGGGCATCAATTCCTGAACTTCATTTTCACCAACATTAAATGCAGTTCTTATTGCTGCTCTTTCACTTGCCGCTACTATTACATCATCATTAATAAAATAGTAAGATGGCCTTATACCGTGAGCATCTCTCATTACAAAAGCGTCGCCATTGCCCACCAATCCACTGAAATTAAAACCACCGTCAAATAATGGCACCGCCTTTTTTAAAACTTTTGCAATATCCATATGACCAGGGAAAGCTTCATCCGCTTTTACAATAAAATGGTGCAACACTTCCATCATTGCCGCTAAATCGCTCTGGCGTTGAAATTCACCGGGATCAATGTTAACCAGTCCAAATAATTCTTCGGTATTTACTAAATTAAAATTTCCTGCCAGGGCTAAATTTCTTGCAGGTATGGTATGGCGCTTAATAAAAGGGTGGCAAAACTCCACATTATTTTTGCCTTGTGTGCCATATCTTAAATGCCCCAGTAAAACTTCTCCTAAAAAATTAACATGGCCTTTCATAAGGCCGGGATGATTTTTTATGTCGGGCTGGTATTTTTCTATGTCATTAATTTCTTTTCCAATCTGGCTAAATAAATCTGCAATGGGTTGATTGGCACAACTGCGTATGCGGTGTAAAAAAGGATAACCGGGTTCAGTATTCAATTTTACTATAGCAATACCTGCGCCATCCTGGCCACGGTTGTGCTGTTTTTCCATCAGCAGGTA
>JAYSTT010000622.1:0-2199 GCA_043719495.1 Ferruginibacter sp.
CTATATTGGTAAAAAGGTTAACCTTGTTTTTCCGGTAGTTGAAGTTTAAGGCTTCGCTTACTTTAGGATACCGGCCCTGGCTCCAGGTAGAAGAAACACTTCCATTATATCCAAACTGTTTTGTTTTTTTTGTTTTAATATTTATGATTCCGCTATTGCCGGCAGCATCGTATTTAGCAGGCGGATTAGTCATTATTTCAATCTGGTCAAGCTGGCTGGCATTCATATTACGCAGCAGGTTTGCCAAATCAGTACCTGACAAATAAGAAGGGCGGCTATCTATATATACTTTTACTCCTTGTTTTCCTTTCAAACTAATATTACCATCTTTATCAACAGTAACCCCGGGAGCTTTTTCCAACACTTCTAAAGCAGTACTGCCAGTGTTGCTTATTGAGGCATCAACATTTACAATTGTTCTATCCGCTTTTCTTTCAATAAAAGGCTTTTTAGTAACCACCGTTACTCCTGCTAAGCTTTTATCCTGTGGCACTAATTGCATTACACCAACATTTACATTTAATTCAGTTGGGGAAACTGTAAAAACATTGCTGTACGTTTTTGTATGCCCTACCGAAGTGGCAAGCACCAGGTATGTACCCTCTTTTACATTTTCAATACTAAAATTGCCGTCCTTATCGGTAATGGCAACTTTTACAAGGCTGGAATCCTTTGCTTTTAAAAGAGAAATAGAAGCAGCATCGATAACTTTCTGGATACCACCATCTTTAATACTACCGGAAATTTTACCAGCGGAGTTAGTTTGGGCTTGGCTGCTTAACACAATAGTGCTTGCAACCAGGAGGTTGAAAAATTTTTTCATGACTATACTTTTTTTGTTTTAATTCCGGTGGCTAAAGCCGGAAGTTAGTTTTTAAAATTGCAGTTACTTATTTTGATAACTACTTAACAAAAGTAGGTACTTTGTTTTACATAGTACATTGTTTTATACTGAACGGCAAAATAAATGGATAATCGGTATAGTTATCTAAAAAATGGAAAAAATAACTACAAATGTGTAACGAAAGGCAGGTAAAAATAGTTACAGCCTGATAATATTTATATAGTTATATGTAATAACACACATTTACATCAAATTTTTAGCCCTTTGCCTTTGAATAAGAATTAAACAAATACCTGAAACAATTAATAAAGTGGAAATTATTTCGGCTTGAGTGGGATGTAAGCCAAAAATTGAATACGTTGTATTTACCCGTATTTTTTCTACCAAAAATCTTTCTGCTCCGTTTAAAATTAGGTAGATACCAAATATTACACCCGGTGTTTTTATGCGTCTTCTTATCCCCCATAAAAAAAGAAAAAACAAAGTACAGGTAATGGTTTCGTAAAAAGGCGTGGGAAAAACGGGTGAGGGCAGCATACGGTTATGTTCGTCATTATCGCCTGCAATTAAAATGCCATCGCTATTTACATTTTTGGGGTAGGCATATCCAAACATCCAGTTAGGTAAAAAAGAAGGGCCTTTAAAATTTAAATGAGGTACTGCTGCAAGGCTGCTATATTTTCGGTCAGTAACATATCTTAAAACACCCGAGGTATCTGTTGCTTTTCCTTCTAAAAAATAAGTTGAACCTTTTTTTAATTTATTTTCAAAATCTAAATTTTTAGCCACAATAGTTTTTCCATTTTCATCTGCACTATAAGCACTATTATAAATGCCCCAGTCACCATCTCCGGCAACCTGGCAACCAATTCGGCCAACTGCATAAGCAATCATTAAAGCAGGTGCTGCAGCATCTACCAAATGAATAATTTTAATTCCTTTTTTGGAAGCATACCAGCAAATTGCAATTGCCGCTAAAATCAACCCCCCATAAAAAGTAAGTCCGCTTGCAGAAAATATTCTTGCAATCGGATCTTTTATAAATTCATCCCAGTTTTCCAGGTTATCAAAAAGTTTAGCACCCAATATCCCAAATATCAATCCTAAAATTATTATGTCCCCCACCCTATCATGCGGCCAAATACGTACATTACGTCGTTCGGGTTCTTTTAGTTTCTGCTTATTTTTTTCATACCATTTTAAAAATGCTAAAAGCAAACCAAGTGCTAATCCGCCCAATATATTTCCCTGAGCAGAAAAAATATAATCCTGAGGATTAACTCCTGCTGGCTTGCTGAATAGTAATCCGAAAACTTTAAATCCAAAGACAAATCCCACCAGTGCATTTATTACTA
>JAYSTT010000623.1:0-5308 GCA_043719495.1 Ferruginibacter sp.
GCTACTGCATTCAGAACTCCAGGAGTAGATGCTTTTGCAGGAACAAATGTGATGAGCATTGTTGTGGAAGTTCCTAAAACTTTAATTGGAGCATCAGGTAAGATTGGAGTATGGCTGGAAGCAAAAAAGAAAATATAATTAATAAACTATTAAAAAATGAAAAAAATGAAATCGACAATAAAATTATTAGCATTTATACTTACAGGGAGTGTTTTAGCAACCTCATGTAAAAAAAATGATGACCCTGCTCCTACAGTTTATTACGAAACACAGGACCAGATGGCAAGACCAGCAATAAATACAGTTTTTAATGTGGCTGTAGCAGATAAAGATGCGTTTAATGTTACCACACCATCTGCACAGGGGGCAGCATTTCAGGCTAAATTCCAGGCAAGGTTACTGGCATTATACCCGGGATATACAACCAATGCTTTAGGTCAAAATGCAGCAACCTTTACAGGACTTTTAGCTACTGATGTGCTCGGCGCTTCTACAACCGGAGCTACTACATTTTTTGATGGTGTAGCTGCAAATACATTAAGTGGAAGGGCTTTGACCGATGATGTAATTGATGTAGAGCTTATACTGATTTTTGGAGGCCCTGGTGCATTAACCGGAAGCCCTGCAAATACTGGATTAATTAGCGATAATGTAGGTGCAAACGATAAGGCATTTTTACCAGGTTTCCCTTATTTGGCTACTGCCTGGTAAATAAAAAATTTATAGCAGCAGGTTGGTGTTTTGAAGCCAGGGAATTTTCTCTGGCTTTTTTAAATCCGTTATTTTATTTTAACCGTAACTTAATAGCAACCATTTTCAAAACAATTTATTTTTTCAAGTTATTATGAGAAAGAAAATTATCTCACTGGCTACCTTATTTTTGGTTACAGTTAGTTTATTTGCTCAAAATATTATTAAAGGTAAAGTAGTTGATGCGGTAAGCCGGCAGCCACTGGAATCTGTTTTGATAACTGCCGGCAATAGCCCCTTTATAAATACCACAACCGATCAGAATGGAAATTTTATTTTAAAATCGGGCAATCAGTTGCAGGTTTCTTATATTGGTTATAAAGCTGTCACTGTTTCTGTTGCAAAAAATGAAGGTACTATTATTGCACTGGATCGGGCTGTAATAAGTTTAAAAGATATTGTGTTGCAAAACAACTCGGCTTCAAAATTTACCAGCATAAGTAAAATAGATCTGGATTTAAAGCCGGTAAAAAATACCCAGGAATTATTACGCATTGTGCCCGGTTTATTTATTGCCCAACACGCTGGCGGTGGAAAGGCCGAACAAATATTTTTACGTGGTTTCGATTGCGACCATGGAACAGATGTGCAGGTAAGTATAGACGGGATGCCGGTAAATATGGTGAGTCATGCACATGGACAGGGCTATGCCGATGCACATTTTATAATTCCTGAAACGGTTAATAATATTGATTTTGGTGCAGGCCCTTATTACACCCGGCATGGTAATTTAAATACAGCGGGTTATGTATCTTTTGCCACTTTTAAAAACATTGCCAAAAGCTTAATACAGATAGAAGCTGGAAGGTTTAACAGTATTCGCAGTTTAGCTATGCTGGATTTACTTAAAAAAAATAAGGATAAACAAAGTGCCTATATAGCTGCCGATTTTAATTATACGGACGGCCCAACCATCAACAAACAAAATTTTAAACGCTTTAATGTATTTGGAAAATATAATTTAAGCATCACCGATAATACGCAGCTTACTATTTCCCTCGCATCTTTTAAAAGTAACTGGAATGCAAGCGGCCAGGTACCTACAAGGGCTGAAGAAACCGGCTTAATTGATCGTTTTGGAAGTATTGACCCCACTGAAGGCGGTAATACAGAAAGACATAATGCTAATTTAATATTAAAACATAATTTTAAAAATGGCAGCAATTTAGAAAACCAGTTTTTTTATACCCGATACAAATTTAATCTATACTCGAACTTTACTTTTTATTTAAATGACCCTGTAAATGGGGATGAAATAAATCAGGCAGAAAACAGGAATATTTTTGGATACTCTTCCCAATTCAGCAATAAATATTTTTTAGGTAATAAAATATTAAACTCTGACTATGGCGGAGGTTTAAGGCACGATGCCACCACCAACAGCAGGTTATCAAATGTTGTAAAGCGGGAATTTTTGAGTGATATAAAACTGGGGAACATTACTGAAACTAATGCTTTTGCTTTTGCCCAGCAGGAACTAAATGCTGGCAAATGGCTTTTTGATGCAGGTGTTCGCTTTGACTATTTTCATTTTAATTATTTAGATAAATTAAATACAACACAATTGCCCTCTCAGCAAAAATCAATCATCAGCCCTAAATTAAATATTCAGTACACGGTTAACCCCAAAGTACAAATATTTGCAAAAGCAGGAAAGGGATTTCATAGTAACGATACCAGGGTTGTAATTGCCAATGAAGGAAAAGAAATCTTACCTGCAGCGTATGGTACTGATTTTGGGGTTATTTTAAAACCCTCAAAAAATGTATTAATAAATATTACTGCCTGGCATTTATACCTTAACCAGGAATTTGTTTATGTTGGTGATGATGGCAATATTGAACCAAGCGGTAAAAGCCGCAGACAAGGCATTGATATTACCACCAGGTACCAGTTTACAAAAAATATTTTTGCCAATGTCAATATTAATTTTACAAAACCAAGATCGATTGGCGAAACAAAAGGAGCCGATTATATTCCATTAGCGCCAACACTTACCAGCGTGGGTGGTATTTATTACAAAGCTCAAAAAGGGTTTAATGGAGGATTAAATTACCGTTACATAAAAAACAGGCCGGCTAATGAGGATAACTCTATAATTGCAAAAGGGTATTTTTTATTAGATGCATCTGTTAATTATACAGAATCTACATACGAAATTGGTGTAGCAGTGGAAAATATTTTTAATATTAAATGGAACGAGGCACAGTTTGCAACAGAATCGAGGTTGCAGAACGAACCAGCACCAGTAACTGAATTAAATTTTACGCCCGGTACACCTTTTTTTGCAAGGCTGAAATTTGCAGTATTTTTCTGACAATAAGGATACTTTAATCATTAAAGGTAATAGCTCTTTGGCTATTACCTTTTTAGTTTATGAGATTGCTTAAAACCAGGTGCTGCTTCAATTCGTAAATATTATACCTTAAACAAACAAAATGGTTATAAAAAATAATACACAGTACTTAAAAGTATTTGGATTTGCCTTTATTTGCCTTTGTTTAAGTCAATCACTATCTGCACACGCCAGTATTATTGATCTGGAAAAAATGAACAAAACAGATACTGCTTTTTTGTATGTTAAACTGGGTTACCAGCATATACTTCCTCTTGGCCTTGATCATATTTTATTTGTACTGAGTTTATTTTTACTGAACCCCAGATTAAAATCTATTTTATGGCAGGCAACAGCTTTTACTGTTGCACATACTGTTACGCTGGGTTTATCTATGTATCATGTAATTAAACCTCCATCAAATATTGTAGAACCACTTATTGCATTATCTATATTGTATGTGGCATTGGGAAATATTTTTTCACCCAAATTAAAAGCTTCCAGAATTGGAGTGGTTTTTTTATTTGGCCTTATACATGGAATGGGCTTTGCCAGTGCCCTGGGTGAATTGGGGTTGCCACAAACTTCTTACCTGACTTCTTTACTAATGTTTAACCTTGGTGTGGAGCTTGGGCAAATAACAGTAATTGCTGCTGCATGGATTTTACTGGCCAAATGGTTTGGCAACAAACCTTATTATAGAAAAGCTATTATAATTCCCTCATCTGTTTTAATTAGTGCTGTTGCTGCTTATTGGGTAATAGAAAGATTATTCTTTTGATAATTTAGCAAGATCTTTTACCACCGAAGGATTTAAATCATATTTGTTTTTAGCTGCTTCCTTAAAATACTGCTTTGCATTATAACCTTTGTTTAGAGTTTGCATCAGCTTACCCATCCAATACAGTTCCAATCCTTCTAATGGTTTACCCGAAACATATTTTTGATAAACGCTGTAGGCTTCATCTTTCTTTTTATTACACAATAAACTCCACACATACCAGGCGTAGGTTTGTGGAGTACTTCTGTTTTGCAATTCTCTTTTTGCTATTGCTTCTGCTGTAGCAGGGTTGTTTAAAATACCTGTATATAACTGAATCAAATATTTATTATACATATTTCCATACAAAGTATCCGTTACTTTTTGTTCAAATGCCCGGGCATATTTCAGTTCTAAAATGCTGTCGCCACTTTGTTCTGCCACGGCAATTAGTTTAAATAATGGATCAGGCGATTGTGTTTTAGTTTTTACAAACTGAAATATTCTTTCTGCAAGAGAATCATTTTTATCATTTACCAATGCAACCCATCCAATGCCCATAATACTGTGCAGGTCTGCAGCATTAATTTTAATACATTCCACAAAACTATTGTAGGCTTTATCCATTTTTCCTGCATGAATAAACAGATCGCCTACATTAGAAAGTGCTGCCAGTTTTAATCCTTCATCCTGCCCGGCATTTTCTACTGCTTTTTGCATGGCAATTACTGATGAGTCTAATTCGCCATTGTAATGCATCATTTTACTTTTTCTAAACTGGTAGCCATAGTCATTTTCAAACTGAATATTTTTTAATTCTGCTTTTGCCAATGAAATTCTGCCCAATTCAAAATTTACATCAAATGATGTTGCGGCAGTTTCATATTTTTTTAATCCAATATTTTTTGCAATCTGAAATATAGAATCTGCCTCCTTAAAACGGTGCTGCAATATATAATGACCTACTAACGAAAAGTAAGGCCCCACTTCTTTACTATTAAAATCACTGGCAATTTTCAGCAGAACGCTATCGGAATATTTTACATCTTTTATATTACCCAGCAAATGAAAACGGGTTATAAGTGCAGCAGCATAACGGATTGAATTTATATAATCAGAAAAATCGGGTTGTATCCTGTTTTTCCAGAATTGCAAATCCGTTTCATTGATTTTTACGGCAGCTGGCGTAGTATAATTAATTATTAAACTGTCGGCAAATACACTGGAAACAACAGGATGGTTATTATTTTTACAGGAAACAAATAAAATGATAGATAAAAAGCTAACGATAAAATATTTCATGTTGCAAAGTTTACCTCAACATACGGGAATAGCCATAAAAAGGTTCATTTTAAATTACTTCCAACCACTTGCCAGTACATCGGCAATATGCATGGTTTTTAACGGTAAATTTTTCCCTTTAATATAGCCATCCAGATGCATCAGGCAACTAAGGTCGGTGG
>JAYSTT010000624.1:0-2190 GCA_043719495.1 Ferruginibacter sp.
ATACAGGCAAAGAAACCCGGTTACAAACAACAATTTTTAAAAGTGCCGGATTTTAAAAACAGCATTGCTGAAAACTGGTTTACCATTTTATTATCGGGCGAGAAAATAAACTACCTTTACATCCCCATAAGCGGATACAAAATAAAAGGTGATAGCCTGATCATAAATAAATATATTGATGATGACACTTCAGTAGTTCAATATTTTTCTATCAATTCGCTTACAAACAGTCACCCCGAAAATCTTACCAATAATAACATCATTACAAAAAAATACTGGTTAGGCACCGACAAATTTGGCAGGGATATTTTAAGCCGTTTAATTATTGGCACAAGAGTAAGTTTGGCTGTTGGTTTAATAGCGATACTTATATCATTAACATTAGGAATTATTTTGGGTGCCATTGCCGGCTATTTTAAAGAATGGATGGATGAAGTGATAATGTGGCTGGTAAATGTAACCTGGAGTATTCCTACTTTACTTTTAGTATTTGCCATTACACTTGCAATGGGCAAAGGTTTTTGGCAAATATTTATTGCAGTTGGGCTAACCATGTGGGTTAGTGTGGCCCGTTTGGTACGTGGGCAGGTAATGGCGGTAAAAGAATTAGAATTTGTGCAAGCCGCAAAAGCGTTGGGCTTTACTAACTTTAGAATAATTGCTAAACATATTTTACCTAATATACTTGGCCCAGTATTGGTTATTGCTGCAAGTAATTTTGCCACTGCAATTATTGTGGAAGCTGGTTTAAGTTTTTTGGGCATTGGTGTACAACCCCCGCAACCCAGCTGGGGATTAATGATAAAAGAAAATTACAATTTTATCATTACCCATAATCCAATGCTGGCTTTAGTGCCCGGTTTTGCCATAATGCTATTGGTCTTGGCTTTTAATTTACTGGGCAATGGCTTAAGAGATGCAGTGGATGTTAAAACTACTACAGCCTAAAACGAAAACTATTGAGCAGGGGCAACCTGTACATTCCTGTTAAATCCTTCTTCCAGCGAAATAAAAGTTTCAGTTCGCTCAATGCCTTTTATTTTTTGTAGTTCATCATGCAGCACAGACCTCAGTTGATTAATGTCCTTGCAAACAACTTCAATAAACATACTGTAGTTACCCGTTATATAATTCAGGCGAACAATTTCAGGTATCTGCATTAAATCTTTTGCAACACTATCATATAAAGAGCTTTTTTCTAAATAAATTCCTACAAAAGCTGTGATGTCGTAACCTAGTTGGCGCAAATCCACATTTAATCTTGTACCTTTAACAATACCAAATTCCTGTAGCTTCTTTATTCTTACATGAATGGTACCGCCACTTACAAATAATTTTTTACCCAAGTCGGCGTATGAAACTTCAGCAGTTTCCATCATCTCATGGATGATTTGCAGGTCTAATTTGTCAAGATTTAATTTAGCAGCCATATTTAATTTTTATTTTAGTTGATATTTAAAATAGTATACAAATATTTAAATTATTTCTATACTTTCCAAATAATTAATAAAATATTTTTAAGTTATTTCCAATTTATATAGATTTGCACTATCAAGTTTTTATCAAATTGTGGGGTGATGAAATTTTTGGCAGACATGCCCTCTTGTCTCGAGGGTGAGGATAACAGGATAAACGCAGCATAGAGCCGTGTTGGTAGCAATACTGATGCGACCGGGGTCGACCACCGAACTTTGTACTGCAGCTAACTGTCCCGACACAGTGTCGGGATTCGATCCCTCCCCCTACAGCTTTAACTTATTGAAGCCTTTGCATTTTTGCAGAGGTTTTTTAATTTGTATCCTATAACCTTAATGGCAGCAACCTTTGCATTGAACCTTATTTTAAAATAGTATTAATCCTGTTTAATTCTTCAGAAGTAAAAGAATAATTTTCCAGGCAACGTATAGAGTCCAATACCTGTTCGGGCCTGCTTACACCAATTAAAACAGAACTGATACGTTTATCATTTAATATCCATGCCAATGCCATTTGTGCCAGGTTTTGTCCACGTTCTTCAGCTAATACATTTAATTGACGCACTTTATTAATTTTTTCATCAGAAACCTGGTCTTCATCAAGAGCCCCATTGCCCCGATGGCTTGCTGCTCTTGAACCTTCAGGAACACCCTTTAAATATTTGTTGCTTAGTAACCCTTGTGCAAGAGGAGAAAAAGCAATGCACCCTACTTT
>JAYSTT010000625.1:0-2186 GCA_043719495.1 Ferruginibacter sp.
TGGTTTAAAATATTGACCCTGTTCCGGGTAAAGCTGCTGTATCTTTTTTACCACATCCATTCCTTTAATAACTTTTCCGAATGCTGCAAAGCCTTGCCCGTCCTTATTTCTCATACCGCCATAATCCAAAGAAGGCTGATTATTGATACAAATAAAAAAACTGGATGTTGCAGTTGCCGGTTTCCCCCGGGCCATGGAGATTGCTCCGTTTTTATGGAGCAGGCCGGTTTGCTTTGTTGTTTCAAGCGGGATGGGAGCAAAATCTTTTAGCGAATCAATATCACCTCCCTGAATCACTTCAATCTTAATGGAATCTTTTGGCTGTTTGTTTAATGTTACCGAACGAAAGAAAGAACTGCTATCGTACAAATGCGCATCCACATACTTTAAAAAATTGGCAACAGTAATGGGTGCTTTTGAAGGGTATAATTCAACAGCAATATCGCCCAGTTTTGTTTTAATTAAACAGGTAATATTTTTTTGTGCCTCAGCAGAAAAAAATATCGTTGTCATTAAAAAAAGCGAAGGTATTTTTTTTGCAAATCTCACAAGGTTCATATTTTAATTGTTCCAATCAACAGGTTTATTAAGGATAAAGCCATCAGAGATTTTTTGAATGGATGTATTTAACTGGCTTTCTACTAATTTTTTTCTACCAATAGTTAAAGAACCCTTTGCTACTGCTGCTACAGTATTGTTGTGCCGCCTTGGGGGGAATGCAACAAATACCCGTTTAGAAGAAAAATTCTCATGAACGGCTTTTATCGGTGGCACTAAATCACTATCGCCGCTTATCAACATTGCCATATCATATTTATCCTTATAGGCATCTACCAAAATATTAGTAGCAATATTTACATCAGTCATTTTTTCATTGGCAGCCATCCAAATATGGCCACATCTGTGGCACTCCAGGTTATTATTTTGGTATTGGCCATAAATAATTTTAACCCCTTCATTGTACAATGCATCTAAATATGTACTCTGTCGTTTTTGTTTATCTGGATTATTTGTTACCCTTGCCGTAAAATATTTTACCTCCAGAAGCTGTTGATTATTTTGCAACAGATTTTGGGCTAATGCCTTTACATTTAACCATCTGCAATAACTAAAACCTGCTTCCATCATACCAAAATACAGGTTAAACCCATCTACATAAACGATAACTCTTTCCATATTAACCAGCCATTAATTTTGTTCTTACATAAATATCATTACTTTTGTAGTGAACAGCGTTAGAGATAGTATCTCTAATCCGACGCTCCCTTGCGGGAGCGTTTCACTTTTAAAGATAACCCATTTATTTTTTACAAAAACCGATAAGATCAGTGTGAGAAGAATTCTTTTCATTCTTTTAAAATAGTCATAAGTTTTCTTATTCGGGCTGATTTCCCTGCTTTATCATGTTAGGAACAAAACAGCATTTATAACATTTCCCATGTTCAATGTATTTAAATTAAACAGACAAAATAATTTTTCTGATAAAAAAGGAAATTGATGAAAGCAGAAGAGGCTAAATTATATACAGGATTTCTTCTTTCGGCTTTTTTGAAAAAATACCTGTGTAAAGGCTTGCAACCGGAAAAATGACATCTTCATTTCTACCCCAATAAATATTTTCGTTTTTTACAATAAATTTTTTAAAATTTTCGGGAAGGCTGTATTTGATATAGCCACCGGAGAGCTTTGAAAATAATGGCAGAAAATTCACAATACGCTGCTCACTATTTTCAAAATAAAGCAGTATTTCAAAATCTTTGAGATAGCAAGCTTTTATAACTTTTATTTTTTTCATAAAAACTACTCTTTATTCTCCGGCCGCATCATCGGAAAAAACAACACATCCTGTATAGAATGTTGGTTGGTCAGCAACATCGCAATCCTGTCAATACCAAAACCAATACCGCTTGTTGGCGGCATACCATATTCCAGTGCACGTAAAAAATCATGATCAATAAACATGGCTTCATCATCGCCCCGTTCCATCAGTTTGGTTTGTTCTTCAAAACGGGCACGCTGTTCAATGGGGTCATTCAGTTCGCTGTAAGCGTTGGCAATTTCCTTTCCATTGCACATCAGCTCAAAACGCTCAACCAGTCCGGGTTTGCTGCGGTGCTTTTTGGTAAGCGGACTCATCTCAACCGGGTAATCAGTAATAAAAGTAGGTTGTATATAATTGGCTTCGC
>JAYSTT010000626.1:0-12629 GCA_043719495.1 Ferruginibacter sp.
AAGGGTGTTCTTTCCCATATCACTGAAATTCATTGTCCATTTTGATTGCGGCATTTGCGGATTGATGTTTCCATTGGAATCACCAAAGGCATCATTGGCTAGAAACATTTTCTGTGGTTCAATTTTCACATAACTGGTAATCGACCAGTGTTCTTCACCATTCGGTCCTACCGCAGCATAATGCCATTTACCACCTTCACGGAAATCCATGCTTTTTGTTCTTGATCTCCAGGGCATTGGCATCCACCACTGGTCAAGGATCTCGGATTTGGTATAACTATCCCAAACGGCGGGACGATCGGCTGCGAATTCACGTTTGATGTTGATGGTGTTTTTCGTTTTGTCGACAGTGAAGTCAAAGAATAATGGCATGCTCATTTTTTCTTTTTTTTAAGAGTTAATAATACTTTGTCGAGTTGATTAAATCTGCTTTCCCATATTTTTCTGAATTGGTCAATCCATTTATCAATCTCTTTCATTTTTTCAATTTCAAGTGAGTAGTAAATTTCTCTGCCCTCTTGTTTCTGTTTTACCAGTTCGCATTCTGTAAGTATGCGAAGGTGTTTAGAAACAGATTGCCGGGTAGTGCGAAAGTTGTCGGCAATGGCGTTCGGTGTCATTGCCTGCGATGCAATTAAAATAATAATTGCCCGCCTTGTAGGGTCTGCTATTGCCTGAAAAATGTCTCTTCTCATTTGTTTAAATTTTTACTTGCGCAGCTAATCGGTTGCAAATATATATGCAACTTTTCGGTTTCGCAAGTTTTTTGCAAAAAAAAATTTTTTAAAGAGAAAATGTGAGGAAGTTTGAAGTAGTAGGGTGTCGCTGTGGAATTCAAAGAACTAGATCATAATCAATTGAAAATGTTCTAACTATGTTAGGACGCTAATGATTTAATACTTATATCCCAATCCTTCAACCAATTCCTCCGGCAATACCGGCAGCTGCCTTCTGTTAATTAAAAAACTATTCAGTTGCGCCAGCTCTTTAAAAATATAGTGTTTATCCATGGCTGCTTTTAAATAACCGGCACCACTGCTGCCACCGGTACCAATACGGGTACCAATCATGCGCTGTACCATATTAATGTGTCTGTAACGCCAATTGCCTAACTGATTGTCAATTTCTATAAGTGTATCCAGTAATTGAAAAGGTAATTCCAGCATGGGGTAACCCCGGTACAACATAATAAATAATGCAGCACGGCAGGCTTTAGGTGTAAGGTTTCTTTCCAGATGCAGCGATGCATCATTAAAAATAGTTGCAAAAGATGCTGCGTTATTTTTTTCGCCCTCAGCTAAACTGTTTACATATACTTGCTGGTAATTATTCCAGAATACTTCAGTAATAAACGGCATTCTTTCCAGCCAATCATTTATTAATTCCAAAACCGATTTGCCGTTTTCAGCATCTTTAATAATGGCAACATCTTTTTCTTTTAACTGAGAGGTATAATAATTTTGCCCGTGGCGGTCTTCAAATTTTAAACCCAGTTTGGCTTCCAGTACTTTAAACTGGTAACTCTGAAAGCCTGATGCAGGCCGCAGCATATCACGAAAATCTAAAAAGTCCATTGGTGTCATGGTTTCCATAATATCTATCTGCTGCACCAGTACTTTTAAAATGGTTACCACTCTTGTAAGCCTATGCACCACAGTTTGCATTTCGGGTGAGTTATCGTTTAAGGCAGGCTTACCCATAATATCAATAACAGAATTTACTTCAAACAAAATTTGTTTAAACCATAATTCATAGGCCTGGTGAATGATTATAAAAAGCATTTCATCATGCGCAGGGATATTGCCTTCCTTAAAACTTTCGGGTTGTTGTGCTCCGGTAATTTTTTCTAACTGCAAATATTCACTGTAATACACTGCTTTATTTTCCATAACAATTATTTTGATGCAACAAACTTACATAAATGTAATGCGGTAAAAAATGTTTTTTAAATTTTGCCTTTTGTTAAGCGTTGGTGAATAAAAATTTGCTTTAACAATTTCTTATCTAAACAAAAAAAACTTGGCATACTATTCTAATAACAGTAGGCAAGCAGCCACTTAAAACCCTGCCAACAAAAAACATGAAACATAAATTAGCCTTTGCCGTAATTGGTTTAATAATTATGAGCAGCGCAAAAGCACAAGTTAGTTACGGCGTACAAGCCGGGGTAAACATTGCCAACTGGAAGGGGGATGCTTTAAACAGCCTTAACAATGTTGTTGACCTTACCAATGGTTTTATTGATACCAAAAGTAAAACAGGTTTTCACGTTGGCGGTTATGTAAACATTCCGGTAACAAATAAAATTTCTTTTGAACCTGGTGTACAGTATTCGCAAAAAGGCTATGCCATGAAAGGGGATTTAAAAATTGATGCCCTTAAATTTTTAGGTGTTAATGCTGGTGCAAAAGTAGAAGCACATTATATTGATGTACCATTAGTATTAAAAGCGGAAGTTGCCAAAGGGTTAAGCATTTATGCCGGGCCACAAATATCTTACCTGATAAAAAATAATTTGCATGTAAATACAAATGTATTGGGCATATCATTACTAAATAAAAAATTAGACCTTACCGATAATTTTAACCGTATAGATGTTGGCCTTGCAGGCGGCCTTGGTTATAAATTTGATAATGGCTTTAATATAAAAGCCGGCTACGATTACGGATTATCTAAATTAGACAAGAACGATAATTTTAAAGCATATAACCGTGTGGTAAAACTTTCGGTTGGATTTAGTTTTTAGTGGCTATACTTTAGGTTAAAGCGGTACCGGTAAAAAGGTGCCGCTTTTTTTTAGGCCCCTAACCACTAAAGGGGAACTGCAGCTTTTAAATTACTGCAGCATTTATTTTAAAAACCTCATAAATTGCTTCTCATTTCATACTTTATATTTAAGCAACGATTTTCCTTAAATTTGCATCCCGAATGACTGGTTTACTAATTAACCAATAAACCAATTTACTAATCAACCAAACTCATGGGAAGAATATTTGAAGTTAGAAAAAGCAGCATGTTTGCCCGCTGGGATAAGATGGCAAAAAACTTTACTCGTATTGGTAAAGAAATTGCAATAGCTGTAAAATCAAGCGGCCCCGACCCTAATAATAATCCTGCATTACGAAGATGCTACCTTAATGCAAAAGCCTGTGGTATGCCCAAAGACAGGGTAGAGGCGGCTATTAAAAGGGCCATGGGTAAAGATACCAGCAATTACGAAGAAATTACTTACGAAGGACATGCACCACATGGCATTGCTATATTGGTAGAAACTGCCACCGACAACTCTACCAGAACGGTAGCAAATGTAAGGATGCACTTTACTAAATGCAACGGTTCCTTAGGCACCAGTGGTAGTGTGGCATTTGGGTTTACCCGGTTAGGCGAATTTAAAATTAAAAATACCGGACAAAATTTGGAAGAACTGGAATTTGAATTGATTGATTTTGGGTTAGAAGAAATTGGAGAAGACAGCGAAGGCAATATCATCATTCGTACAGCCTTTACCGAGTTTGGCCACATGGCAAAAGCTTTGGACGAAAAGAAAATAGAAGTGGTAACTGCCGAACTTACCCGTATACCCACCACCACAATGGAGCTTGATGAAGATGCTGCTAATGATGTGTTGAAGCTGGTAGATAAATTAGAGCAGGATGAAGATGTGCAGAAAGTGTATCATAATTTGAAATGATAATAAAAAATTTTTATAAAATGTAGCTGCCTTGTTAGGGCAGCTTTTTTTATTATTTACAAGGGTAAATTTGTAAAATAAAAAAAGCGGCAAAAGCCGCTTTAGTACTCGGGATGGGAGTTGAACCCACACATGCATTACTGCATACAGGATTTTAAGTCCTGCGTGTCTACCAGTTCCACCACCCGAGTGTATTTATTCTCCTAAAGAGAACCTGGTAAAGAAAAAAAATCCCAACAAACAATGTCAGGATAATTTATCAGAGCGGAAGACCGGGCTCGAACCGGCCACCCCGACCTTGGCAAGGTCGTGCTCTACCAAATGAGCTACTTCCGCTTGTATCTGAAAGCTTCAGCTTTCATGTAAAGAACTTTTTATTTTTTCCTGAAACTGGAGGTTCAGGCTGCCGTTTTTTCGGACAGCAAAAATAAGGGTTGTATCGCTACAACAAAAATTTTTATTTATATTTTGGGTTGTAAAGGGTGTTTTCTGGCACATGCACCTCAGGTTTACCTTTATACCGGTGGGTGTATAAATTATAGCTCATACCGATAACAAAAGCAAGCGCTAAAAAAACCTGGCAAAACCAAATAAAACGGGAGGATGACACCCAATTGTGGGTAAAATCTTTATCGGAATTGTCTATAATTTCCTGTGCCATGGGTTAAAATTTGCAGTGCAAAAATAAGGTGTAACGGTCAAAAAAAACTATTTGTTATCAACAATTTCTGAAAAATTTTTTTTCTTCTTTATAAAATATTGCCATACTACCGAGCCATTGTACCATCCAATAAGCTTTCTATCTTTTTTTAAAGGAAATGCTGGCTGTTTTTTTTCAAATAAAAGCCATTTAAAAAAACCAATATGTGCATTTAATATTGCTACAAAATATCCTGTGTCAGCACTAAATAATCCCTTCCAGGCGGCCAGTGCATCCATACCCAACCTAAAGGGAATTTTCCATAAAGCACTTTTTACAGGTAAATTTTTAGCCAGTAATATAAGGTTGTTCCTGAAGTTGAGGTAGGTTTTTTTACTGTTGCCCTTTGGTAATGTTCCGCCACCCACATGGTATACTACCGATGCCGGCTGTACAAAAACTTTATATCCTACCAACTGAAGCTTCCAGCAAAAATCAATTTCTTCCTGGTGGGCAAAAAAGTATTCATCCAACCCATCCATCTCGTGATAAATTTTTGCTTTTACAAATAAGGCTGCACCACTTGCCCAAAAGCATTGCTGCGCTGTATTGTATTGCCCTTCATCCTTTTCACAAACATCAAATACCCTTCCTCTCATAAACGGGTAACCAAATTTATCTATCCAGCCACCACTGGCACCTGCATATTCAAACAGTGCTTTATTATTGAAGGCTAATAATTTGGGTTGGCAGGCAGCAATGGCAGCATCACTTTCCATCAATTCAATAACCGGTGCAATCCAATTAGGGGTTACTTCCACATCGCTGTTTAATAAAACATAATAATCACTTTGCACCTGTTTTAGTGCTGTGTTATATCCTTTTGCAAAACCTTGGTTACTGCTGTTTTGTATAATTTTTATTTGCGGATAATATTTTTTTAAAAACAAAACAGAATCATCGCCTGATGCATTATCCGCAACCACCACCGTTTTATTTTCATACACCGATGCCATTACCGAAGGAAGAAATTGTTCTAAAAATTTTCTTCCGTTCCAGTTTAAAATAACAATTGCTACAGATGGGCTTTGCATTTTTTATACCAGCTTAAGTTTTCCATGGCATCATCGTTGTGTCACTCACTTTTACCGCATACCATTGACCAACATTAACTATGTTTTGCACAAACATACTGCATTTTTATACCTAATTCCCCATTCCTAATCCCAAATTCCTAATTCCTAAATCCTTATTTTTACTTATGTTTTCACAATTACTAAACTGGCGTACTGCATTAGCCGTAATTGCTATTGCAATTGTAACCGGTACTGTGTTTTATTCTAATTATCTGTCTAAAAAAATTGCAGCAGATGAAAGAAAGAAAGTAAATGTGTGGGTGCAGGCTTTAAAAACAAGGGGCAATGCCGCTGAGGCTTCCGCAATAGAACTTACCAATATAATTGCAAACGAAAATTTGGAAATCCCTATTATTGGTACCGATGAAAAAGATAACCCCCTGGGGCCAAATGATGTTTCCAACCTTGATACCAACAAAATAAAACTGGATAGTAATTATTTAAAAGATAAAATAAAGGAATTTAAAAACCAGCATGACCCTATAACGATAGAAATAAGTAAAGACCCATTATACGTTAACAAATATTATTACGGCGATTCGGCTTTATTAAAAGAAGTACGTTATTATCCCCTCATCCAGCTTATCATTGTTGCATTATTTATCATCATCACTTTAATAACGGTATCTACCCGTAATAAATCTACACAAAACCAGGTGTGGGCCGGCATGGCAAAAGAAACTGCCCATCAGTTGGGCACACCACTTTCATCTTTGCAGGGCTGGGTAGAAATGCTGAGAGAAAATCCGCAAAGCGAAAAAATTGCCAACGAAATTGCAAAAGATGTGGACCGGCTTAAATTGGTAAGCGACCGTTTTGGAAAAATTGGTAGCATACCACAGTTGGAAGAAAAAAATATTGTGGCACAAATTGAAGATATGGTGGCGTACATAAAACGCAGGGCTACCGATAAAGTAAGTTTTAGCATTAATAGTTTTAATGAAACAACAATTACCGCAATGATTAATGCGCCATTGTTTGACTGGGTGATTGAAAACCTATTAAAAAATGCTTTAGATGCCATGGAAGGAAAAGGCAGTATTGGTATTGTAATAAAAAATGAAACAGCAAATATTATAATTGATGTAACAGATAGCGGCAAAGGCATTAGCAAACAAAATATTGCCAAAGTTTTTAAACCCGGCTTTACCACCAAAAAACGTGGCTGGGGCTTGGGGCTTAGTTTATCTAAAAGAATTATTGAGCAGTACCACAAAGGCGAATTGTTTGTAAAACACAGCGAACCGGGTAAAGGCACTACTTTTAGGATTGTGTTAAAAAAATAACGGACCCCGCCAACCAGTTGACGGAGGTATTTATATTGGTTACATTAGAGCAATGTCATTAAGCTAAGGATATTTTATTCCAGTTCCCTCTCCTTTGGAGAGGGGTTGGGGTGAGGTTTTGACAAAAGCCTAACTTAATGACATTGCTAATTAGGGAAGATATATTTGCCAAGGGACTAAGCTATTTGTTTTTTACGGTTACAGTTGTATGCTTATTTTTGCACCCACATTATGCGGCGATGGCGAAATTGGTAGACGCACTACCTTGAGGTGGTAGCACCGGAAACGGTGTGGCGGTTCGAATCCGCTTTGCCGCACTGAAATTACAGGCTCTCTTTTTAGGGAGCCTGTTAACATTTATGGGGAAAATATTATTTATTTAATAGCGCTGTTATTGGCAGCTTTTTTAAGTTTTATTGTATCTTGCTAACAGGTTTATAAATAACTGCTGATCCCTTCCTTTAAAAAACTAAAAGCTGAATCCCGCTTAATTTTATTTTAATCCAAAAAGAATAAATCAATTTGTAGTTATGAAAAATTTTTACACTGCTTTTACACTGCTAATTTTCCTGCTTAAAAATAAATTGGTGCGTTTTGGGTTTGCTTTAGTAATGTTGATGTTTTTTACTGCATTTGAAAGTTTAGCACAATTAACTTATACATGGAATCAATCAGGTACAGCCTCATGGGCTACAGCAGCAAACTGGACACCTATCCGAACAACTCCAGCACCTAATGATATTTTATTGTTTAATAACGGGGCAACTACTACGCCAACAAATGTTCCTACTGAAACTATTGGACAACTACTGGTAAGTGCTGCAACAAAAGTAAATTTACAAGGTGCAGCTATTGGTACTACATTAACAATAAGTGGTTTACCTGGAGATGATTTAACAGTTGCAGTTGGTTCGGAGCTAAATATTAATGTGGCAACAAATACTACTACAATATTTGTGGGCACTGGTGCAACAGGTAATATTACAGGCAATATGACTTTTTCTTCAGGCGACCATCGGCTTGATGCCGCTGATGCAGGGAGTATAAATTTTAATAGCCCGGCAATTTTTGCGCAAGCTACCGGGTGTACTGGAAATGTATTTACTGTACCCGGCACAGCAAATGCCATTGTATTTAATACAGCAACAATATTTATACAAAATGATGGTGCAAACCCTTTCGGATTAGTACAACCTGCTTCTAAAGTAATTTTTCAAAGTGGCAGTTTATATAAAGTTACAGGCAATAGCCTTGGACCTTCCTTTTCTGGTAGAACTTATTCTAATGTTGAATTTGCAGGAACTGGTACTTCAACAATGGTTGGAGCTGCTGCCGTTTCCATGGATAATCTTACAATTACATCAGGAACAGTTAATATTAATATGACCGCAAATCCTGGTCATTCAATAAAAGGTAATATCAATGTTTTAGCAGCTGCTTTTTTAAATTTTGCCCCCGCATCTGCAGGAACTATAAATTTTAGTGGTACAACTCCACAAAGTATAACCAATGCCGGAACCCTGACATTTGCAGCAAACGAATCGGTAACTCTTAACAATACTGCAGGACTGACTCTTAATAGCGATATTACACTTAATAATGTGCTCACTTTTACCGCAGGTAAAATAACAACAGGCAATAATACATTAACCATTACTAATACAACTGCAGGTGCAATAGTTGGTGCGGATGCCACTAAATATGTATTAACCAATGGAACAACTGGTGGACTAAAAAGATCAGTTACCACTGCTATTAATTCTTACGATTTCCCCATTGGTGCTGCGGCTAATATTCCTGAAGGTATTCCTGCTAATTATAAGCCTGCAACTATTAATTTTACTACTGCTCCAACAATTGCAGGGTCACTGCTTGCAAGGTTTAAAGTAGGATATCCAGGATTTCCCAATGCAATTCCTCTAACAGAAGGGGCACTTATTATAAATACAGTTTCTTTTCAAGGCACTTGGTTTTTGGATAGAGCAGATGGACTTTCAAACAACGGAATTTATACCGGCACTTTTACTGGAAACGGTGCTCCTGATATAAATGATTATACGAAACTGGTATTAATTAAACGACCTACTGGCGGTACTGATTGGGCTTTAGAAGGGACACATGTAATCACCACAGGGTCTAATGTAAATCCTGTTTTAAGCAGAACTGGTATGAATAGTTTTTCGGAGTTTGCTGTTAGTGGCCAACTTATTATTGCGCTTCCCGTTAATCTCAACTACTTAAACGGCACAAAACAAAATGGCAGTAATTATTTAAACTGGAAAGTTACCTGTACTAACAATCCCAATGTAACCATGAGTTTAGAACGCAGTGCAGATAAAATAAACTTTACCGGCATTACAAGTATTACTGCCGATGCATTACGTTGCCAGCAACCATTTGATTATAGTGATAACAGCCCGCTGGCAGGTTTAAATTATTACCGTTTAAAAATGACTGATGGTTATGGCAAAACCACCTACAGTGCTGCAATTGCTATATTGAATAAAACATCTGGTTTTGAAATTGTAAGCCTGATGCCTTCGGTTGTAAAAAGTAATGCCGTATTAAATGTTACTGCTGCACAAAAAACAAAACTGGATGTGGTAATAACCGATATTGCAGGAAAGCAGGTACAAAAAATAGCTTATAACGTAATTGCCGGCAGCAACCAGTTTAAATTAAATTTGGCTAACCTTGGCGCAGGCACTTACCAAATTACAGGTTATACCGCCGATGGCGAGCCTAAAACACTACGTTTTGTAAAACAATAAATAAACTTAAAAAACTTTATAGCCCTGCCAAATACGGCGGGGCTTTTTTTAAATAAATATATTGTCGGCCTTCTCAAATATCTACCTTGTTTCCCTCCCGTCGGTGGCGATGCCATTAAATTAAAGATATTTTAAATTATAAAATAACCAATTCCAGTTCCCTCTCCTTTGGAGAGAGCCTGTCCCGATTTTTCGGGAGGTTGGGGTCAGGTCTTTACAAACGCTTAACTTAATGGCATTGCCCTTTGTAGGCCAAGGTGGGGCTTTACCCCACTGATAATATAATACCCAAAATGATTTCGGTATAATCCTAAAATCATTCCTAATAGCGGGCCATACACATTGTTCCATCTTTCTTTTTTAAGTTTGATGGTTTTATTTTTCCACCATTCTTTTATAAAAAATTTTATGCAGGTATAAGGCACATATGCCACAGATGGCGCAATTTGCAGGCTTATCTCTTTTACTTCGATATTTTTTAAGTCATGTTTTTTTAGTGCTGCAGTAAAATCATTTATATTTCCAAAGCAGGGCAGTGCCCAGCAGTTAATTATTTTTTTATAAATTTTATTAAATAGCCAGGGTAGTTTTCTGTCGTGCTTTAAAAAACCATCGGCAATACAGAATTTTCCGCCCGTTTTTAATATCCTGGCCATTTCTTCAATAAATAATTCTTTGCTGCTGCCACTGGCGTGGCAGGCACTTTCCAATGCATAGGCCCTGTCAAAACTTTCATTGGTAAAACTGCTATTCTCAAAATTATCTTTCACCATACTTACCTTTTCTGTTAAATTATCTTTATCAATTAATGCTCTTCCTTTCTCAATCTGAAAATCAACAATGGTAACCCCGGTTAGTTTTGCTTTGGGGTAAAGTTTGGCAGTATATCTTGCTACCGTACCCACGCCACAGCCTAAATCCACAATACTATTTTCCCTGCCGGTGTCAATTTGCAGGCGTGCCAGCACTTCGTCATTCATACGGTACAGCATTTTTTCTAAATTAAAAATATCGGTAAATTTTTTGCAGTAGCCAAAGTGCATATTAAAATCTTTGCTCCATGCCTCATAATCTGGCCCGGCAATATTGTAATAGTCTTTTATGGTATTGTAGCCGGGTAGTGTAGTTTCTTTTAAAGTGGCAGTTGGGGCTGGTTGGTTTAGGGTTATTGTTTTCATAACTGGTTGTTTAGGGTATAAAGGTACTTAAATATTCTGTATTTTCAAATAATATTGAAAATTAAAAATATAAAATACCTTGTACTGGGTATTTTTTAGATAAGCTTTATCGCTATTTTTAATACTGGATGTAAAATACAATACTAAAAAAAATGACAGCTAAAATAAAAATTATACTCTGTTTATGTTTTATGGGAATAAATTTTTCTGGGGAGGCACAAAAAAAAACGAAAGAGCAATTATTTAAAGATTTAAACAGCGCAGTGGACAGTATTAAACTAAAAGCCAGCTATCAACTGGCAAAAAATTATTTACGTGTTAGTTTGGATACCTCGGAGGAATTTGCGTTAAAAGCTGTGAAACTGGCACAAAAATTAGAGGATAAAAAAACAGAGTCGGAATGTTATGCCCTGCTTGGTGCGGCAAAAAAATACCGTGGGCAGTATGAAGAAGCTATTAAATATCATTTACAAGCATTGGCTATAAAAGAAAAGTATAGTGATGATTATGGTATGAGTATTACCTTAAATGATATTGGGATTGTGTATAAAAATAACCGTCGTTACACAGAAGCATTATCATATTACAGGCGTTCGTTAGTGTATGCAAAAAAAGCAAACCATTTAAAAAGCATCGCAATGCTTACCAGCAATATTGGCACGGTTTATATGGATAAAGCCAACTACGACTCCGCATTGTACTATTTAAATATAGCATTGCCCGTTGCCCGCCAATCTGGCGACAGCAATGCGATGGTAGTTGTATTAAGCAATTTAGGGGAGGTTAATGGCAGCACAAAAAATTATGCAGCGGCTTTAAAATATTTTTATCAGTCGCTGCCCATTGATAAAGCATTTGATGATAAGTATGGTATCATAATAGATTATCTTAACATAGGCGGCACGCTGCTGAAACTGAAACAATTTGACAAGGCAAAGTCTTTCCTTGATTCGGCATATTTAATTGCTGATAATGAAAAATTTTTAAAAGAAAAGATCAGTGTGTTAAGTTCATTGGTAACTTATCACACTGCAAAAGGGGATTTGGAGAAAGCAGCAGATATCTCAACCGAGTTAACTGTACTAAAAGATTCTACACAAAATATAGAAGTACAAAAAAACATTTCTGAACTTTCGGCAAAATACGAAACAACAAAAAAAGAACAAAAAATACAGCAACAAAAATTTGAGCTAATCAAAAAAAATTACTGGATTGGCGGATCCATTGGGTTGCTTATACTGGGAGGTATGCTGGGTTTTTCATTTTACCGCAGTAATAAGTTAAAGCAAACTAAAACAATGCAGGAAGAAATTATGCGTCAGCAGGATAAGGCAACTAAAGCAGTAATTCAGGCCGAGGAAAATGAACGCAAACGAATTGCAGGCGATTTGCATGATGGTGTTGGCCAAATTATGAGTGCAGCAAAAATGAATTTATCAAGCATAGAAAGCCGCCTTGATTTTAACAACGAAGAAGATAAAATTGCTTTTGAAAAAATTGTACAGCTGGTGGACGAAAGCTGTAAGGAAGTAAGAACCGTAAGCCATAATATGATGCCCAATGCACTTTTAAAAAGTGGGTTAAGCAGTGCAGTAAAAGAATTTATTGATAAAATTGACCACCGTGTTTTAAAAGTAAATTTATACAGCGAGGGATTAAATGAACGGTTAGATAGTAATGTGGAAACGGTACTGTACCGTGTAATTCAGGAATGTGTGAACAATGTAATTAAACATAGTGCTGCCAACGAACTGGACATCTCTTTAATTAAAGACGCAGATGGTATTGCCGCAACTATTGAAGATAATGGTAAGGGTTTTTTGGTAGCAGATAAATCAAAAACAGCAGGCATTGGTTTAAAAAATATTCAAACCAGAATTAAATATCTTAAAGGCACTGTTGATTTTGATTCCGCACCCGGCAAGGG
>JAYSTT010000627.1:0-12610 GCA_043719495.1 Ferruginibacter sp.
CTTGATAAAATCCTTACGGTAGAGTTATCCTGCTGTGCGCCTAAAATCCTGTACGGAAAATGATTATCGGTACTTACCCTGTAAAATTGTGCGGTAGGTTGGTTTTCATAAGTGCTAAAATTTTCGCCGCCATCAAAACTTATTTGTGCGCCACCATCATCGGCAACTATAATTCTCCTGCCATCTTCGGGGTCAATCCACAAATCATGATGATCACCATGCGGTGTATTAATATTTTTAAAAGTTTTACCGCCATCAACACTTTTTAAAAAGTTTACGTTAAGGGCATATATACTGTTTTCGTTTTTAGGGTCCACAAAAATTTTACTGTAATACCATGCCCTTTGGCGTATGCTGTTATCGCTGCTTTGCAATGTCCATGTTTCGCCAGCATCGGTACTTACAAATAATCCACCATCTTTATTTTCTATTATAGCATAAATTTTATCGGTGTTGGATGGGGCAACTGTAATGCCCGAAATTCCCCACAATCCTTTTGGCAATCCTTTATTTGCAGAAATATTTTTCCAGGTTTCGCCACCATCCATACTTTTCCAAATTGCCCCGCCATCGCCGCCACTTTCTAAACTATAAGGTGTTCGTTGTATACGCCATGTGGCTGCATATAAAACACTTGGGTTACCGGGCTCCATAATTAAATCGCTGCAACCGGTTTGATTGTTTACATACAAAACTTTTTTCCATGTTTTACCACCATCAATGGTTTTAAAAATTCCTCTTTCTTCATTGGTGCCAAACAAATGGCCAATGGCCGCCACTAAAACTACATCGGGATTTTTAGGATGTATAATAATGCGGATGATATGCCTTGTATCTTTTAACCCTAAATTTTTCCAGCTTCTACCGCCATCATCTGTACGCCAAATACCAGTGCCTTCGCTAACATTGCCACGCAATGTACTTTCGCCTTCGCCGGCATATAAAATAGTATTATCGCTGGGTGCAATTGCCACGCAACCAATGCTGCCGCCAAAATATTTATCGCTTATATTTTTCCAGTTGCTGCCGCCGTCAATGGTTTTCCATACGCCGCCGCCAGTGCTGCCAAAGTAAAAAGTGTTTTTATTTTTTATATCGCCGGTTACAGCACCGCTACGGCCGCCACGGTAAGGGCCAATGCTACGGTATTTTGTTTTACTCAGTAAAACACTATCATCATTACTTACTAAAGTGTTTTGTTTTTTTTGGGCAAAAGAAAAAAGTGTCACTGTAAATGTTGCAGAAAGAAGCAGTAATTTTTGCATTGCAGATGGTTTAGTGCCGGAAGATACAAAATGAAATTAAAAAGCCTCCCTTAAATCGGGAGGCTTTTTATAAACGGTAATTCTTTGCTACTTAAAAATTGTTTCGTCCACTTTTATATTAGTTTCAATTTTATCAAAGTTTGTTTCTCCACGGTTGTTGGTAGTGGTGTAAGCAAACCAGTAACCGTCTGCATTTTGTTTGTAATTGGTATACACTGTAAAAATTTCTATCTCCTGGCCATTAACATTGCCTTTTGTAGTTGTTTTATACAACCTGTCTGTTTTTAAATCTATAAAATAATTGGTAATATTCCCGTTTTTAAAAGTTGCCTTCAGTTTGTAACATGCTGTACTTTCTACAGTTTCTTTTCCGGTAAGTTCTACTTGTGTACCTTTTTCTTTATAGTTTACAAAAATACCTTTAAGGTCCAGGGCAATTTGTCCTACTTTTAACTGATCAGCTGGCATTTCAATTGGGTCACTCATTTGTTGTATTGGCATAAAAATAATACCTTTTGACATTGTAACTATCTGGTAATTTTGTGTACCCATAACAGAAATATCTGCCCTGGAACCAACTGCATGCAGTATAGTACTAACAATCGACACATCAGTTCCCATCATGCTCAGATTTCCTTCCTTTCGAACACTGTTTATTGTGGCTAATTTTTCCATGCCTCCCATTGCAGCAATATTCTTCTCAATTACATCATCAACTGTTTGCGCATGAGCAAATTGAGCAAATACCATTACCATTATAAAAAGGCCAAAAATCAATATAGGTTTCATAATTTTATTTTTAGAGAAGCAAGATAAATTAAATTTTTATTAAAATGTTTTTTGTGTATCCCACTTATCCTGTAACTTATGCCGTTCATCGTAAAAAATAACAACCTCTTTTTAATAATTATGAATTCATTTAAAATACAGGGCAATATTGTTGACATCTTTAACAAACAAATTTTTTATGGAGAAGTAAGTATTGCAAAAGGTAAGATTGCTACAATTAAAAAACTGCCAACCACCCCAGAACTAACCAATACTAATTTTATACTACCCGGTTTTATTGATAGCCATGTGCATATAGAAAGTTCGATGTTGGTGCCATCGGAGTTTGCAAAACTGGCAGTGGTGCATGGTACAGTTGCCACCATTAGCGACCCTCACGAAATTGCCAATGTATGCGGTATGGCTGGTGTACAATTTATGATTGACAATGGAAAAACGGTGCCGTTTAAATTTCATTTTGGTGCGCCAAGCTGTGTACCTGCTACAATTTTTGAAACCGCAGGTGCAGCATTAAATGCTGATGATGTTGATACACTTTTACAAAGTAGTGATATTTTTTATTTAAGTGAGGTAATGAATTTTCCGGGTGTACTTAATGGGGATGATGAAGTGATGAAAAAAATTGCAGCTTCAAAAAAGTATAACAAACCAGTTGATGGACATGCACCGGGGCTAATGGGTAAGCTGGCAAAAAAATATATTGAAGCCTCCCCTACCCCCTCCAAAGGAGGGGAACTGACCAAAGCGGAGATTGTGATTTCGACCGACCATGAATGTTTTACAAAAGAAGAGGCACTTGATAAACTTAAATACGGCATGAAGATTTTAATCAGAGAAGGAAGCGCCGCAAAAAACTTTGAAGAACTGATTGATCTGATGCATGAACATTTTACAATGATGATGTTTTGCAGCGATGATAAACACCCCGATAGTTTAGTTGAAGGACATATTAATCAACTTTGTGCAAGGGCTGTTGCAAAAGGTATTGATATTTTTAAAGTGTTGCAGGCGGCTTGTATAAACCCGGCTTTACATTATAAAATGAAGGTTGGTTTATTAAGAGAAGGCGATGCCGCAGATTTTATAGTAGTGGAAAATTTAAAAGATTTTAAAGTAATACAAACTTATATTGATGGGGAGTTGGTGGCGGATAAAGGTAAGTCATTGGTCATTTGTCATCCGGCTGAGGCGTTAAATAATTTTAATTGCAGTGAGAAAACAATTTCG
The DNA here is from genome assembly GCA_043719495.1 of Ferruginibacter sp. Classification (GTDB taxonomy): domain Bacteria; phylum Bacteroidota; class Bacteroidia; order Chitinophagales; family Chitinophagaceae; genus Ferruginibacter. The sequence continues at coordinate 3,282 of JAYSTT010000627.1, forward strand.
GATTTTAGGTTTACATCCCCTCCTATCCTTCCTCCAGTTGGCGGGGAGGGAAAAGGAGAAGATTATAGAGGAGAGTTATTTTGTATTGAAGCTTTAGACGGACAATTAATTACTAATAAAATTGTTTGTACACCAATTATTAAAGAAGGCTTTTACGAAAGCGATATTGCAAACGATATTTTAAAAATAGTAGTGATTAACCGCTATAAAAACGCACCCATTGCAAAAGCATTTATTAAAAATTTTGGGTTAAAGCATGGTGCTATTGCATCGTCGGTTGCACACGACAGCCATAATATTGTCGCAGTGGGTGTTGATGATGAAAGTTTAATGAAAGCTGTAAACTTGGTAATTGCAGTACAGGGTGGGATTAGTGCTGTTAGCCATAACAAAGAAAAGATTTTAGCATTACCCGTTGCAGGCCTGATGAGTAATGAAGATGGTTATAAAGTAGCTGCTGCTTATACCGCTATTGATAAAATGGTTAAAGAAGAATTAGGCAGCACACTTACCGCTCCATTTATGACTTTATCTTTTATGGCATTGCTGGTAATACCGCATTTAAAGCTGAGTGATTTGGGATTGTTTGATGGGGATGGCTTTGAGTTTGTAAAATAAAAAAGCTACCGAAATTTTAGAACTCCGGTAGCCTTTTTTGAAGTTAATAGTATTTACCTTTCCCTGAATAGAATATTAGCATTAATGATACTGTCAGAAATAGCAACCGCAAAATTTGCTAACGGAAGTGTATCAATTTTTGACAAATCGAAATGTATCCATTTTCTTTTATAAGGGTTGCCCAAATTAAAAGGCAGGGGAAAATTAGATACTGTAAAAGAATCTACCCTGTTGGTAACGCTATCAAATTTAATTTTTACACTAAGCTGGTTTACAACGTAAGATAAATCATTGGCCATTCTTCTTTTACTATCTTCAAAATCAAGTGTATTTGCATCAATATTTTCCCTAAAATATTGCTCAAATAAACCCTTTAATTCATGTTCTGATATATCCTTTGCTTTTTCCTTAGAAATAACTTCTATGCCCTTGGTTTTTAAATACTTGGAGCAGTATAAATAAAAATCATTAACCTGATAATTATTAATGTTAAGGCATACGGGGAGGTATTTTTTTTCTTTTTGGGTAGTAGAAAAACTTGTCTTTACAATTTTACCGTTAGTTGACCCAATTGTTAGAATTAAAATAATACTACTGCAAACAAACGCAATTAAAAATATTTTTAATTGATTCGATGAAAGTAAATTTTTCATGTATCTATTTTAATCAATAAACTTTGCTGACAGTATTTTACATTTATTACGTTCATTTAATGATTTATAAAAGCCTAAATCTTAATTTCATCACAATTAAAAACTACAATTTAAATTAATCAGCAACAGTTAATTTGATTTCTTTATGAATCATTGCACTATTGTCAGGGCCTGTTGAAAAGGAATTTTCAAAAATAAGGATATCACCTTTCGCCGACTTCCTAAGTATTTGTTTTATTTCAGGTGAAAACAAATAACTTTCATTTTTTAAAGAATCGGTTAAAATATTATTGGATATTCTCTTGAGGTCAAACCTGATTACACTAAGTGTTAAAAAAGGAACATTCGTTTTTACAACTAATGAATTAAAAGTAAGTAAATGTTTTTTTGAAATCAATCCACCATTTGCCAAAGTATCGCCTGCAACATAAATTACAGGGTCTGAAATTCTTCCTACCTGCATTTTCTTTTAGCAATCAGCTTTTTTCTATAAAATATTTTTATTGACACATCTGTATTTGGCGTAGAGCAGTGAACAATATAGCTTCCCTTCTTTCCTGAAATATTTCCTCCATTTATATATACTGATAATTTTTCGACAGGAATTTTTGAAGATTGAATGATTACCTCGTTATCTATACCAATAAAAAACAAACTGTCCACCCTGGTTTTAATTTTTATTTGTGCAAATAAATTACATGAAATAAAAATTAAAATAGCGGTATAGTAAAATTTCTTATTCACCCTTGGCCCCCATTATTTTCAGCGCCACACTATCAGTTCCTTTTGGCGCATAATATTTAGTTTTAAAATCGGTTGATTTACCCGGTGCAAGTGTTTCAAAAATAGTTTCCACATCTTCTTCCAGCAAAGCACCTGTTTTACTGTAAAAAGATAATTTAATTTCCACGTCTTTATAACTGGCCACTTTTGCTGCATTGCTTAAAACCCCTTTTACTACTGTTTGGCCAATAAGGTTTTTTTTATCATTACCAGTTACTGTTAAAAAACGGGTGGGGGTTTTCTTTTCGGTTTCCTGCAGGGTTTCTTTGGTTTGTTCGTACTTGTCTTTTTTGGGTTCAGTTTTTGTATCGCTGCTGTTACAAGCTGTAATTATTAATGCAGTTATAAATACTAATCCAGTTATTCTTTTCATTTTATTTTTTTAAGTACAATAAAAATACATTTTTCTGAAATGGTTTGTTAAAAGATTTTGGGATTAGCCCGCCGATTACGCAGATGGCGCAGAAAAAAAATACTGCAAAGGCAATTTTTTATTTTAGTTTTGTTTAGGGGTATTGGTATCTCTGCTTTGGTAAAAGTTCAATAAAGTTATACTTTACACGAGTGATTAATTTTCACTTTTTTACAAAAAAAGCAAAAATCAATAAACAGCTGTTGCCAATGAAGCAGAACATAGAACTAAAAGCTGGGTACAAAAAATTAAAAAAAACGCAATCTCCGCTGCGGTAATCCCTTCCCTTGGGGGAGGTTAGGTGGGGCTTTTTATGGTAATCAATTTAAGCGAACAACATTCATTAGTAAGCAACTGGGTAAGTGAGTTACGCAATGTAGATGTACAAAACGACCGTATGCGTTTTAGAAGAAACCTGGAACGTATTGCTGAAGTAATTGGCTACGAAATAAGCAAAAAAATGGAGTGGGAAGAAAAAGAAATTACCACCCCACTTGGCCTTTCTGCCAGCAAGGTATTAAAAGAACAGCCGGTATTGGCAACAATTTTACGTGCCGGCCTTGCCATGCACAATGGTTTATTAAATTATTTTGATAAAGCAGATAACGCTTATATAAGTGCTTACCGTAAACATAACCCTGATGGCAGTTTTGATATACACCTGGAATATATGAGCTGCCCCGAAATTGATGGCCGTGTGGTTATCATTAGCGATCCCATGATTGCTACGGGTTCGTCCTTAGTAAAATCTATACAATATTTAAAAGAAGAAGGAGATATTAAAGAGTTGCATATTGTTTGCGCTATTGCCTGCACTGTGGGTATCGAGTATGTTAAACGTGCCGTACCAAAAGCTACTATTTGGTGTGGTGATATTGATGATGAAATAACTGCTAAAGGCTATATTGTACCCGGGTTGGGAGATGCCGGAGATCTGGCCTATGGAACAAAAATGCAGGGTTAACAGCATTTTGGCTTATTTTTTGCCTGTTTAAGTGCTGGAATATAATTCGTACCAGTACCTGATTTATTAAAAACAAAGTAAATGCGTTGCCTGATAAGTAAATAGTATTAACTTTTTTAATGCAGCTTTTTGCTGTAAATCCTTATCTTTAATATTCTAGAATAGTTATGAAAATGAGAAAATCAATTTTTTTTGCCGCTACTCTTTTGGTTTCTGTGATTGCCAATGCTCAGGATCCGCATTTTTCGCAATTTTTTTCTTCTCCGCTTACATTAAATCCTGCTTTTACCGGTAAATTTAATGGTTTATGGCGCCTAGCAGCTAATCACAGGGATCAATGGCCTTCTATACCAAAAGCCTATGTTACATCAAGTGCGTCAATAGATTTTCCTGTATTACAAAACAAAATTGCTGAAACTGATGTAATGGGCGTAGGCATTTCAGCCCTCTCTGATGCCAGTGCCAATAATATATTAAAATTAAATTATGGCTCTGTATCCATGAGTTACCATAAAGCTTTGGATGAAGATGGATATAGTACAATTGGGGCAGGTTTTCAGGCTACCTATTCCAGCCTTAATTTAGATGTTAGCAAGTTAACTTTTGAAGACATGCTTACTCAAAATGGTTTTACCGGAACTACTACCGATATTTTAACCAATGGCAATAACCAAAGTTATTTTGATGTGAACGCAGGTATGCTATACTCCGGCTCCAGCAATGGTATCAATAATTATTATTTAGGGGCATCCATGTATCATATTAACAGACCAAAAGTTAGTTTCAAAGATAAAAACTGGTTTTTAAGTGGGCGAATCACTATACATGGTGGCGGTTCATTTCCTTTAACAGATCAATTAACTATTCATGCTTCTGTAATTCATCAAATACAAAACAAAGCCAGCGAAACTACACTTGGTGCTGCTATTGCGGCTAATCTAAATCAGGATGAAGAAAAGCCCACCAGTGTTTACCTGGGTAGTTGGATACGATTTAATGATGCTGTTGTTCCCTATGTTGGTATAGAATTTGGCGGATTAAGAATTGGTGCCAGTTACGATTTAAACATCTCCAGCTTAAAAGCTGCTACCAGCACCCGTGGCGGTTCAGAATTTTCAATAATCTATATTAAACAGCCTGCTGAAAACAAAGGAATTCCTTGTCCTAAGTTTTAATACGCTTTTGTTTATATTAGCTGAGTTATCTATACCATAACTTGTTCAACATTATTTTCCCAATATGGGGAAATGGCATATATTTATAAATACTAAAAATAAAAACTGGTGAAGTGCTGGTGAGATAGGATAGCTTTCTTACTCCCGCTATAAAAAAGCGGGAGTTTTTTTGCATTTTTATTTTTTAAACTACTACCCTAAACTCTATAGCTTAAAGGCTACTTAAAATTGAGTATTTTTTTATTCATACTTTGTTTAGACTTTTACATCATCTCTAAATATCTTTAAGAAAAAATATCCGGCTCATCAAATTCAATTACATAAAAAAGATTTATTATTAAACCTGTTATCAAAACTAAAACGCATTTATGAAAAAAAATTTCACCCTTCTCTTACCAGTTCTTTTAGTTACAGTCTTTTCTTTGCTAATTACATCCTGCTCACAAAAAAATGAGCACGAAAATGAAACAGAAGAAAATGATATGTACGATGGACCCGATAAAGCGATTGAATTTGAAATAGAACGCACTAAAAACCCTTTAACTGGCAAAGTGCCATGGACACAATTAAGACTGGCTATTGAACAAACAGAGATGGCTAAATCAATTGCGCCAAACGCTGCAACTGCTTTATCATGGATTGAAAGAGGGCCAAACGGAGATATATCTGGCCCACAGGGAAACAGCCGCCCCAATAACGATCAAACGGCTGGAAGGATCAGGGCTTCTATTATTGATTCGCTTGATGCCACCCACAAAACAGTTTGGGTTGGCGGTATTGATGGGGGATTATGGAAAACCACAGACATAACTGCTTCGCCAGCTAACTGGACATTAATAAATGATAATTTAGCCAATCTGGCCGTATCTGCAATTTGTCAGGATCCCCGTCCGGGATTTCAAAATAATATGTATTTCTGTACTGGAGAATCTTTCGGTAATGCAGATGCGGTAAGAGGGGTAGGCGTTTTTAAAAGTACAAATAGTGGGGCAACGTGGAGTTTTCTTAGCAGTACCAGTAGTTATTTAAATGGTACAAGAATGGTATGCGATTTTCAGGGAAATGTATATTTAGGCACCCGTAACAATGGTTTATTACGTTCAACAGATGGTGGAACATCATGGACAAATATTACACCTGCAGGCCTTGGTAACAATATATGTGATTTGGAAATAAGTTCTACCGCAAGTGCTGCAAGGTTACATGTGGCCACTGGTATTTTTAGTGCATCTGGCTACAGCTATACAGATATACCTGCAACAGTTACTTCGGCTTCGGGCTGGAATGCTGCAACCACACCATATACCACTTTTAACCAAAGAACAGAATTATCTATAAGTGGTAATGTATTATATGCCTGCCCTGCAAATGGTTCTTACCAGGTGCCTACAATTTGGAAATCGGTTGATGGAGGAGATATTTGGACTGCTACAACCGGGCAACCTGCCGGAAGTTGGGCAAGTGGACAGGGATGGTATTCTTTATCTGCAGGAATTAATCCAGCCAATAGTAATGAATGTATTGTTGGGGGTTTAGATACTTATAAAACAGCTGATGGTGGTACCTCATGGGTAAAAATTTCCACATGGGTAGGATCAAGTGGGCAGTATGTACATGCTGATCAGCATAATATACAATGGTGGGATGGAGGCAGCAAACTAATGTTTAATTGTGATGGTGGTGTGCATTTTTCCAGCAATGGTGGTACAACTATTACTGATAGAAATAAAGGCTTAAGAATAAAACAATTTTATTCCATAGCAATACATCCTTTACAAGCTAATTATTTTTTGGCGGGGGCGCAGGATAATGGTGTACACAGGCTCGATCATCCGGGATTGGACAGTTCTGTTGAAGTTTATGGCGGAGATGGGTGTTATGTTGCTATTGATCAAAACCAACCCCAATTCCAATTTGGTTCTTATGTTTATAATGTTTATAGAAGAAGTACAAATAATGGGCTTAGTTGGAGTACACCAATTAACAATCAAAGTACCGGAAGATTTGTTAATCCCTGGGACTATGATAATAATGCCAATATAATTTATGCTTGCAATAATGCTGGCACTTTCCTTCGCTGGAATGACCCTCAAACTGGTTCCACATCCGAAGTAGTTACAGCATCTGCATTTGGAACGGGTAATGTTTCTGCAGTTCATGCATCACCTTATACCGCTAACAAGGTTTTCTTTGGCACAGGTACTGGTGGAATAATTCAAGTTGATAATGCCAATACAGGAACAGCTTTAACAGGCACAGTAATTAATAGTGGTGCAGGAATGTCGGCAGGTTATGTAAACTGTGTTGTTACTGGTTCAAGCGATCAAAATTTGATGGCATGTTTTACAAACTATGGGGTACAAAACATTTGGGTATCATCTAATGGTGGAACTAGCTGGACTGCAATTGATGGCAACTTACCCGACATGCCTGTAAGATGGGTTCTATTTCATCCTGATACAGACACTAAAGCATATATAGCAACTGAAACAGGTGTTTGGGAAACAGATTTAATTAATGGTGCTGCTACAGTATGGATTCCAAATTCTTCGTTCCCTAATGTAAGAACAGATATGATTAAATACCGCAGTGGCGACCGTACCATTGCAGCAGGTACACATGGCCGTGGAATTTGGAGTGCTGTAATACCATCTGGTTGTACATCATCATCTATTACTGCACAACCTGTAAATGCAGCTGTTTGTGCAACCAATACAGCTACTTTTAGTATTACCGCTACAGGCACCGGATTTCAGTGGCAGCAAAGCACCAATGGTGGTGGCAGCTTTAGCAATATTACCAATGGCGGAATATATGGTGGTGCAACCACAACAACATTAACTTTAACAGGGGTAACTGCACTAATGAATAGTTATCAGTACCGCTGTGTGGTAACCGGCGATTGTGCCCCTTTAACTACCACATCAAACAATGCTTTATTAACAGTAAATGCTGCTACATCTATTACAAGCCAGCCTGTTGCCAGTGCCATTTGTGCAAATGCTAACACATCATTTATTGTGGCAGCAACAGGCACTTCATTAACTTATCAATGGCAGGTAAGTACTAACGGTGGCACTACTTTTACTAACTTAACCAATATTGCACCTTACTCGGGTGTTACTTCAAATACATTAAATATTACTTCTGCATCTGTTACACTTAACGCTTACCAATACAGGTGTGTTATAAACAGTGCCTGCACCCCATTAAATTCCAATGCAGTTATCCTTACAGTAAATGGTTTGCCTACTATAACTACACAACCTGCTAACAATGGAGTATGTGGCGGTAATAGTGTAACATTTACTGTTGCGGCATCGGGTGGTGGTTTAACTTATCAATGGCAGGAGAGTATCGATGGTGGCATAACTTTTAATAATGTAGCAGCTACCTCTTCGTCTTATACTTTTATTGCAACGCTTGCGCAAAATGGTTATCAATACCGTTGTGTAGTAAGTGGTACTTGCACCCCTGCAAGTACATCAACTGCGGTTACACTTACTGTTGGCAGCACTTTAATTATTAATTCGCAACCTGCTAATTCCATTTTGTGTACAGGTGCAAATACAACTTTTAGCGTAAATGTATCGGGTACTGTTACCTATCAGTGGCAGGAAAGTATTAATGGTGGTACAACTTATACCAATATTGTAAATGGCGGAATTTATACTGGTGCAACCACCACCACACTAACTTTAACCGCTGTGCCTGCAACTGCAAATAATTATTTATACCGTTGCGTGGTTTCTGGCAGTTGCCCACCTGTTAATTCCAATGCGGCAACATTAACTGTAAACACAGCATCTGCAATTACATCGCAGCCTGCTGCCAGCAGTATAATTTGTGCTGCACAAAACACTTCTTTTACAACTGCTGCAACCGGTACTGCATTAACGTACCAATGGCAGGTAAGTACAGATGGTGGCACTACTTTTAATAATATTGCTAATGGTGGCGCTTATTCAAATGTTACTACTGCTACTTTAAACATCACTGGTGCTACAGTTGCAATGAATACCTATAAATACCGTTGCGTTGTTAGTGGTACATGTACCCCATCTGCTGCAACTACCGCAGCTACATTAACTGTTTATACCCCGGTAAGTGTTAGTACCAACCCTATAACAATTACTTTGTGTGAAAATGGAAGTGGCAACTTTAGTGTTACTGCTGCAGGTACTTCACCCACTTATCAATGGCAGGTAAGTACAAACGGTGGAACAACGTTTAATAATGTTACTAACGGTGGCATTTATTCTGGCACATTAACTGCTGCATTAAACCTAACAGGTGCAAGCTTTGCTTTAAATAGTTACCAATACCGTTGCGTAGTTTCTGGTACTGCTCCTTGCGGTGCAATTAATTCAGGCAATGCTGTATTAAATATAAATGCTGCACCTGCTCAATTAACTGTGTCGGGTGGTGGGGCATATTGCATTGGTGGCAATGGTGTTGCTGTTGGCTTAAGCAACTCCTCTGCTGGTATAAATTATCAACTGCAATTAAATGGTGTTAACAATGGTACAGCCCTAGCAGGCAATGGCGCCGCACTTAATTTTGGCAATAAAACAGTGGCTGGTAATTACGCTGTATTTGCTACAAACGCTACTACTGGGTGTACACAACAAATGACGGGTAGCGTTACTGTTATTGTTAATCCGCTGCCAACTTTATCTCTAAGTGTTGCGCCTTACAAAAATCTTTTCCCAAGTTTAACCACT
>JAYSTT010000628.1:0-5275 GCA_043719495.1 Ferruginibacter sp.
GAACAATTAAATGCTGAAAGGGTAACTATGGCCGGCAATTGTATTTATTACATGACAGGAGAGGTTGATTTAGGAGTTTAGAATCCAAATTTCAGATTCAGGCTCTTAGCATTCATTTCGCTTTACTTATACTCATATTCAATAGTACCCATTAACCTTTTTTCTTTGGAGAAACATTTTTCTTTTACCCGTAGTCCATTCTCGTAAGTGTATTTCCAAATAAAATAATAACTCCCGCCTTCTTCAGTACTGGTCATTTGTGTAACCAACCCTTCATTATTGTACTCAAAAATGTAATCGGGTAACATTTTTTGGTTAAATTTATTTAGTCGAACAACATCAGTAATCCTGTTTTTATTATCGTAATAATAATAATAAGTATCGCCGGTTTTAGTATTTTTTTCTATAGAAATATTATTTTTTTCATCTGTAGAAAAAATAAAAATATTGCTGTCATTAAAATTTTTGATCCGGATCATTTTTACAGGCAAGCCTTGTTCATTATATTCATAAATGTGTTCTTCACTTATTTCATTTGTAAAATCATCATCGCTAGAACGTGAAACCGAAAGGATACTTTCTATTCTGTCATTCGCCAAATAAGTATACACAGAAGTACTGGAAGCAATATCTGAGCTGTCAATTGTTTGTGTTAAAAGCCCCTTACTGTTAAAAGTAGAAATAAATACCGAGGCACCGGTTACATTTGATTTAGTGAGGGTTTCTACTGTGCTGTAATTTCTGCTTATTTTCTTTTCACAAAAAAAACCTTCGCTGGTGCTGCCATCATCTTCAAAACTTTTTAAACTAACTGACCTTATTTTTTGCTCTTTTAACTGGGCCATTTCGGCAATTAAGTGCCTATTGCTTAAAATATCTTTATAGTAATATTGGGCATTTACAGTAATCAGAGAGGTAAAAAGTATAGTAAATACAAAAATTGCTTTTATCATTTGTTATTTTTTCTTTGGCAAAAGTAACTATCTTTTATTAACTTAAATTGTACCATAAATGTACATGCGGCTAAACTTTATTATTTTTAACAAAATTAATTAACTTTTGAGCCATCTAAAAGAGCGGAATGAAAAAAATTGTTTAAACTGTAATGCACAGGTTTATGGCAAATATTGTCATATTTGCGGGCAGGAAAATATAGAACCAAAAGAAACAGTTTGGCATTTAATTTCTCATTTCTTTCAGGATATTACTCACTTTGACGGAAAGTTTTTCAGTTCTCTAAAATTACTGGTAACCCGGCCAGGTTTTTTACCCAGAGAGTATATGCAGGGACGAAGGGCAAGTTATTTAAATCCAATCAGGTTTTATGTTTTTACATCCGCCCTGTTTTTTTTGATCTTCTTTTCATTGTATAAATTTGATCCTGCAAAAAATATGGTAACAACCGGTGATGTTAATAATGTGTCAATTGCCGACATAAGAACTATGGATTTAATAAAGTATAAAGCTTTTATTGATACAATTGTTAGGAATGATTCTACTTTAAAATTTGCTTATGACAGGCAGCTATATTTAAAATACCTGGATAGCGTGGCACTTGCTGAAGCAGCCTTTAAAATCACTCCCTCAAAATATACATCCCGTAAAGAATATGATAGTGCATTAGCGCATGGCAAAAAACATAACTGGATTGAAAGGCAATTGGTATATAAGGGAATTGAAATAAATGAAAAGTATAAAGGAAAACCTAAAGAAGCTTCATCTGCGTTTATAAATAATTTACTTCATTCCATTCCGCAAATAATGTTTTTCACTTTACCTCTTTTTGCATTAATACTAAAGCTTTTATATGTAAGGCGCAAACAATTTTATTATGTAAATCATGCAATATTTACCGTTCATCTATTTGTTTTTGTGTTTATTGCCTTATTGATAATTTTTGGGATAAATAAAATTGTTGCAGCAACGGGGGCAAGCTGGTTACAATTCATTTCTGCCCTGGTAACTATATTTATATTTTTTTATAATTATAAAGCCATGCGTAATTTTTATCAGCAAGGCAGGGCAAAAACAATAACCAAATTTATATTGCTTCAGTTTATAAATCTGTTTATCGTTCTTATTCTTTTTGCAATTTTTTTCTTTTTATCGCTATTTAAAATATAATCCGCTATGCAAAACATCAACGAAGTTTTTTTACGATTAGTGAAAATAATGGATGAACTGAGGGAGAAATGCCCCTGGGATAAAAAGCAAACCATTCAAACCTTACGTCAGTTAACTATTGAGGAAACTTATGAATTGGCTGATGCCATTTCTGATAACGATTTTAAAAGTATAAAAGAAGAATTAGGAGATCTGTTGCTGCACATTGTTTTTTATGCAAAAATTGGAGCAGAAAAAAATCAGTTTACTTTAGAAGAAGTAATTAATGGAGTTTGTGAAAAACTGATTCACCGCCATCCGCATATTTATGGAGATGTTAAAGTAGCTGATGATGAAGAGGTGAAACGGAACTGGGAAAAATTAAAGTTAAAAGAAGGTAAGGGCTCTGTTTTAAGCGGGGTGCCAAAAGCATTACCTTCAATGGTAAAAGCTATGCGGCTGCAGGAAAAAGCTAAGCAGGTTGGTTTTGAGTGGGATACCAAAGAGCAGGTTTGGGAAAAAGTAGTGGAAGAAAATAATGAGTTACTGGAAGCTGTTGCTTCTGGCGATATCAATAGAATGGAAGATGAATTGGGGGACGTTTTTTTCTCTTTAGTAAACTTTGCAAGGTTTTTGCAGGTAGATGCGGAGCATGCTTTGGAACGCAGTAATAAAAAATTTATCAGCCGCTTCACTAAAATGGAAACTGAAGCGTTAAAGGATGGTAAACTTTTACATGATTTAAACTTGGAGGAAATGGATGCCATTTGGAATAGAATAAAACATTTAACCGGTTAATTGCAAAAAATTAAAACCTTTGGGCGTTTTATATATAAGAACAGTTACCTGCTGGTAATTGCGGGCTGGCTTATTACTATTTCTTTTATTATAGATAATTACTGGAGTGATAACTCTTCAATTGGTTCTGTAAAAAAGAAAATTGAAGCCTACATTCATCAGCAGGAAAAAGATTTTCAAAAGCTTAGTTCAGATACTGCTTTACTGAATAAACTATCTGCTAAAAATTATGATGAAGATTTTTTAAACGCCTTTACCCAAAAAAAATACTTTTTTTACCTGTATCAATTAAATGCAAGCGGGCAATATGCAGTGGCTTTTTGGAATACCCAGGCTGTGCAGCCAACAGATTCGTTACTGTATAATACCGATAGTTCAGGGTTTGTACTTTTACAAAATGGATATTATGCATGGCGGAAAGCGATAAAAGAAAAAAGTATTATCATAGCTTTAATACCGGTAAAATGGGAATATGTAATATCTAATGAATACCTCAAAAATACTTTTATTGCCGGCGATGGTATTGAACGTAACTACGATATTGCTAAGGAACCAGGTACAGTAGCAGTAAAAAATTTAAATGGCAAGGAGCTGTTTTCCCTTTTAAAAAAATCAGGTTCTATTGTTTCAAAAAATAATATCTTTTCTGTTTGGCTGCGTATTGCCGGAAGTTTTTTTATCCTTTTATTTATACATTTTTGTGCTGTTTATATTTCCGTTTATAACCGGCTGTGGAAGGCTTCTGCATTTTTAATTGTAGTTATTTTGGGTTTACGTATTATCAGTTATTATTTTCCTATACCATTAAATTTTCGTCAGTTCGAATTATTTGACCCTGCTGTTTATGGCTCCAATGTTGTACTCCGTTCTTTAGGCGATTTGCTGGTTAATGCAATTCTTTTTGTTTGGCTAATACTATTTATCCGCCATCATTTACAGGAAAAAAAGTACCTGTTATCTCCCGGATTTTATGTAGCAAAATGGCTTTTACTTGTAGTAGTGGCGTTATTATTTCTTGCAGCTACCTATGTTTGTGGCCATGTTTTGCGCACTATGGTGGCCGATTCGCAAATATCTTTTGATGTAATTAATTTCTTTACACTAAACATATACAGCATTATAGGTTTTGTTGTATTGTGTTGTATTTCCATTGCTTATTTTTTACTGGGGCAAATTTTATTATACCTGCTGAAGCCAATGTTTCCTAAAAATTTTATTGCATTATATATTGCAGTTGCTGTTGCAGGCCTTATCTTTTTAACTATTGGGTTTAATATTGCCATCGTTACTTTTGAGTTGTACCTGCTGATATGGTTACTTGTTTTTTTATTTTTACTCACTAGCAGCCGGCTTACTTTAGTAACAAGCAGGTTGTCTTCATCAAGATTGGTTTTTTGGTTATTCTTTTTTTCATTATCAATTACAGCAGTAATAGTTAACGAAAATAATATTAAAGAACTCCTTAACCGTAAGCATTATGCCGAAACGCTTTCTACAAAAGCAGATCCAACCAGCGAAACACTCATCAATACACTGCTTACCGATTTTAGGAACGAAGTGCTGGCTCCAAACTTTTATAAATTTAGAAAAGATTCTACCAATCAGATATATAAAGATAGTTTGGTAAGCGGTAATTTTTCAGGATATAATAATAAGTATGAAACCAAAATTTATTCTTTTGATGAGAGTGAAAAACCACTATTTAATATAGACTCAACCAGTTTTAATGAGCTGAATACAGTTTTAAATACACAGGGCAGACCTACCGGTATTACAGATTTATTTTATTATGATGAATCCTACGACCGCTTTACCTATATCAGCCGTAAAAATGTTACCGATACGGCTGATAAAATAATGGGTTATGTATTTATCCTTGCCCGGTTAAAAAAATATAAATCCGATGCACCTTATCCCGAACTATTTTCCCGTGGCAATGAAAATGCAATAGAAAACTCATCTGTATATGCTTTTGCTGTGTATAATAAATTACAACTGGTAAGTAATCATAATGATTATGCATTTGCAACAAAACTTGCAAAGCAGCAGGTACCCAAAGAAGAATATGAAATAAAAAACAAAAGTAATTTTGATGAACTGTGGTATAAAGCGGGCCCTGAAAATGTGGTAATAATTGCTAAGCAGGAAAATTTATTTATCGAAACAATTACTTTGTTCTCTTATTTATTCTGTGCTTTTTTACTGGTTACCGGAGTGTTTTGGTTAATAAATATTTTCATTCGCTCCCGGTTAAATAAAGAGCAGTTAAAAACTTACTGGCAGTTAAGCATCCGTAACCAGATTCATGGTACAATTATTTTTATCAGTATCCTTTCCTTTGTAGTAATTGGAATAGCCACCATATTATTTTTTA
>JAYSTT010000629.1:0-2182 GCA_043719495.1 Ferruginibacter sp.
TTTTTAATAAAAGCATCATAAATTTTAGATGGCCAGCCGGGCCTGTATTGTGCAACATAATATTTACCATCCACCTTATACATTTTTTTTAATGCACCACCCTGTACATTATCACGTAATGCAATTAAATCTTTAAAAATTTTATATACTTTTCGGGGATTTTTTAAAATTATAAAGGCAAAATAAAACAAACGTAGTTTTATCAGTACCCTAATAAAATATTTTTCAATGCTGCCCGGCTGAGTGATTTTTTTTGATTGGTTATCAATAACCATTTGGGCAATATTGTATTTTTTAAAACCTTTTGTTTGCTTTTTAGCAATAGCTGTTTCCATAAATGCTGATTGATAATTATAATAAATTTATGCCTGTTTAATATTTGCTTAATTGGATTTGGCCAATGAATTCATATTTTCTATCGACATCTTTTTATATAATTTCATACCAAATAATGGAAATGCATTGGGTTGTTTAAATTGTTTTAAAAAAGCAATGTCTGGCTTATTTTTAAAATCTCTTACATGCTCGTAATATCCTTTACTGTGCAGGATATAGGTTCGGGTTTTTGATTCATCATTTAATGGGGCAGTAGAATAAATAATGGTAGCAGTATTGCCAATATCCGGTTGTGCCAAATAAACAGCATCTTCTTTTTGTAAATCAGTTAATATATTTTTCCCTAATTCATCAGTAGCTTTTGATGGGGTAATTTTTTGTACAGTAAATGTATTCTCTTCCGTAAAATCCAAAGCAGCATAATCAATCTCCCAAAACATAAAGCCACTGGATAATTTTATTGCTGTAACAGTTTCATTTGTTTCATTTAACTCTATTGGCACAACTATGTTTCTGGTTGCCAAAGGCCCAATGGTAGTTATACCCGTAATTTTTTTCCAGCCACTATTAGTTTTTACAGAAACTTCCAATTGTATTTGTTGTTTTTTAGTCCATTTTAATAATTCGGTTGCGGGTTTATTACGTTGCTGTTTAATGTAAGTGCCATACTTATTGCCAAATCCTTTGGCAAGTTCGCCATACAACAAATCGAGAAAATAAGAATTTTTTAAACTTAAAAAAAGTTTAGCTTTTTTAGCAGCAGCGGGTTTATTAAAGTTCATTACCACTTCATTGTTTGCATTTGCAGCTGTAGTATCGTCCATATACAATAGTGCATTATCACCAGCTTTCAGTAATGAAGCAGTAACATCCGTTTTATCATTTAACCTGGCAAAAGTTGGAACCTGCGGAGCGGAAAGGGTATATAAATTTCCTTTTTCATCGGCTAATACTTTGCTGTTTTTATCATGTGTAATTACCCAAAGCTCTGCCATATCAGTGTATTGATGTTCATGCAGTTCATTGCTGATTTTAACCTGTAATGAACCGTCAGTTAATGGTTCCATTTTAAGTGGCATATAATCATGCCTGGCCAACTGTGGGTATATGGCACCGCCATAAATTTCTCCCTGTAATGAAAAATTATTACCGTCGTACGCACTTACAAAAGGGCAGGAACTTTTTGTTGCAGCAACAATTATTGCCACTACAGCCAGTGCACCTACAGCAATACCAATGGAGCCAATAACATAACTGCTGGTAGTACGACCCTTATCTTTTTGTATCACTTCTATTTTTTCAACCTTATCCAGCTGGAGAGTATACTGCCCCATGGCTACGGCATTATCGGCCTGTATAAAAAAATGTACTTCGTTCAACACCATTAAGTCTTCCGGGTCATTTTTTTTGTATATCATTTTGCCTTTGCGCCCTTTTACCAAATGAAATTGATGGTTAGTTGGTAAAACCTCCAAAGTGCAATTCAGCGTTTTTTTATCAGCACTTAAACCAATATTATTCATATAGTAAGATTGGCCTCCATTTCGTAAAACAAAATACCTGTTTTGTAATTTAAGGCTGTCAATTGCAGTTGCATCATTACCAGCCCTTGTTTGTACAGTTTTGTAATAGTTGTGGCAACTGATAAGTAAGAGTTGAATAATGATTATTGCCAAAAATAACTGCAGATTAATTTGTATTTTCTTCATAAAAAGTGATTTAAGGTTAAAGGAAGAAAAAATAAAGAGCGGGAGTAAAACCACTTAAATTTACTCATTAAAAAAATAAAATGCAATAGCTAAATTATTTTACTTGCAATATGAATATAAGGCTGGAAAAATGCTAC
>JAYSTT010000630.1:0-5247 GCA_043719495.1 Ferruginibacter sp.
AACTACTGTAACTGTAATTGCAACAATTATGGATACTATTACAATCCATTTTATACCCCAAGGCCAATTTACTACCCAAAGGTTTCACCAGCTGCTGCAATTAACAGTACACCAAGAACAGTAAACCTTAATAGTTATAAGAATTATAGTACTGTTGTTACCACTAATCCTAAAACCGGCAGAACAACAACAGCAGTTGCACCAACAAGGCAATACAACAATAGTAACAATGGCGGCAGCAAGGTGGGCAATATATTAAGAGAAGTATTTACTCCAAATTCAAACAGTAATTCTAATACCAATTCTTCTTCAAATAATAATACAAGAACATATACTCCTGCTCCAAGCAGCAGCACACCATCTTCTTCCGGAAGCAGCACACCTGCATCGTCTGGTAGTGTATCTAGACCAGGTCGTGGGGGATAAAGTTGTAACTCTATCCCCAAAAGGGATTAATAAAAGATTGACATGAATAATTTCCAAACAACTTTATTGGACTGTAAAACTTATATGCCATGAAAAAATATTTACTCATACTAAACCTGATAATAAGCACTGCAATTGTTGCCCAGGTACCCGAAGATGCTTTGCGTTATTCTTTTTATCCTCAAAATGGTAGTGCCAGAAATTTAGCTATTGGTGGAGCAATGGGCAGCTTGGGTGGCGATATTAATGCCACCTATGTAAACCCGGCGGGCCTTGGTTTTTATAAAACCAATGAATTTGTTTTAACTCCAGGGTTTTTATTAAATAACAATAAAGCTAATTTCAGAGAAACTACCCATCAAAATAAAAAAAACAGCCTTGGGTTTGGTACAAGTGGATGGGTTTTTGGTTTTGGCACAAGGTATAAGCCTAAAATCAGTAATGCGGTTAGTATTGCAGTAACTCAAACTGCAAATTTTAATAACAGTATTCAATATAAAGGATTAAATAACTTTAGTTCGTTTAGTGAGCAATTTGCAGAGGAGTTTGCCAAAAGTGGTTTAACAATTGATAAGGCTTTAAACACAAATTCGGCATTGCCTTATGGCTCTGCACCGGCATTATACACTTATTTAATTGATACAGTTTCTTCAATTATAAATGGGCAAAGGGTTTATCAGGTAAAAGGTGCACCCGAGTATATTTTAGATGCCGGCCAGGCTTTAAGGCAGGAAATGAACCGTACCACTACTGGTGGCATTACAGAATTTGCCCTTGGCTTTGCACATAATTACGAAGACAAATGGTTTTTTGGTGGTACGCTTGGTGTGCCACTTGTTAACTATAAAAGTATTACCAATTTTAAAGAGTTTGATACTTCAAATAATCCCACCAACCATTTTAAGCAATTTGAATACACCGATGATTTTACAACAAAGGGCATTGGCTTTAATGCAAAACTGGGTGTAATTTATAAACCGCAGGAATATATCCGCCTTGGTTTGGCAATACATACGCCAACATTTATGGGTTTAACAGATAAGAGAGTAACAACAATTGCAACACAACTGGAAAATCCTATTGGAAACTTTTCGGGCACATCAAAAACTTTTACCAATAACCAGCCCGGCGAAAGTAAATATTTGCAAACCACCCCATTTAAAGCAATAGTAAGTGCATCGTATGTTTTTAGGGAAGTAGCTAACACTAAAAAACAAAAGGGATTTGTTACTGCAGATGTTGAATATGTTAATCATAAGGGTGCAAAGTTTAGCAGCGATAACGAAACACCAACAGATGGGGAAAAAGCTTATTACAAACAATTAAACGAAGTGGTTAAAGGCGAATACAAAGGCAATTTTAATTTTAAGTTGGGCGGAGAGTTAAAATTTAATACTATCATGGGAAGACTGGGTTTTGCCTATTATGGTAACCCTTATAAAGATGCCCCATCTAAAGTAAGCAGAATGTTGCTTAGCGGAGGTTTGGGTTACAGAAATAAAGGAATGTTTATCGATCTAACTTATGTGCATGGTATTACAAAAAATATAGACTTACCTTACAGGTTGGAAGACAGGGCAAATACTTATGCCTCACTTAAACAGCAGCAGGGGAATATTGTTGCCACAGTGGGATTTAAATTTTAATATTTTTTTCTCCCTATGTAACTTTTTCTATACCAAAACGTTTTTTTATTTTAGTTTAAATGTTATGAAAAAAATTACAATTTTATTGCCTGTTTTTATTACATCGTGTCTGTACTTAAAGGCTCAGGATTCCTTGCAACAATATGGGGCCAAATATAAATTTCCGCAGGGAAGTATGGTAAGCCATGTAACTGTAGTATTGGAAAATGGCATATTGCAATTAAACTCCTCTATAGGTAAAACAGCATTGGAAAAAACCGGCACTGATCAATTTTCTACTATAGCTTACAACGGTACAGTTTTGTTTTTAAGAAACAATGCAAAAAAAATTACAGGTATTAAGTTTGATGTAATGAATATTAGTTTAGAAGGTTTAAAAGTAGAAAATTCCGGCGGCAGTGATTATGAAGACGTAAAGATTCCAATGAAAATTCCCCTGCCTATGATGCCGGGTGATTATTAAGTTTTAGTTTGCAAATTTTATTTGGCAAAATATTTTTATAATAGCGCTATTATTTTTTTATAGTCGCCAGCATTCATCCAGTTTATTTCAGCATCTTTTTTAAACCAGGTCATTTGCCTTTTGGCATACTGCCGGGTATTTATTTTAATTCTTTCTATAGCATTATCAAGTGATATTTCGTCATCAAGATAATCAAACAATTCCTTGTAACCTACGGTTTGCAGTGCATTCAGGTTTTTATGTGTTTCCAGTTTTTTTACTTCATCCAACAAACCATCCTTTAACATTTTATCCACTCTGCTATTAATATTAATATGCAATTGATCTTTAGGCAACTCCAATCCCATTTTAAGTATATTAAAATCCCTTTCTTTTTTTTGTTGTGTTTGAAAATCTATAATTGATTTACCGCTGGATAGTTTTACTTCCAATGCTCTCATTAATCTTTGCGGATTTTTTATTTCTCCTTTGGAAAAATACAACTGATCGTTTTTATTAACTTCGTTTTGTAGCCATTCCAGCCCATTTTTTTTATACCCCGTAATTATATTTTCTCTAATTACCCGATCGATATTGGGTAATTCATTAATACCATCGCAAAAAGCTTTTATATACAATCCTGTTCCGCCAACTATAATTGCAATATCAGCATGCAAAAAAATTTCATGTACCTTTTCCAAAGCATATTTTTCAAATACAACAGCATTTACATTTTGTTGTATGGAATGAGAATTAATAAAATAATGCTTTATTAATTGTAATTCAGCTACCAAAGGCTTGGCAACCCCAATGTTTAATTCCTTAAAACACTGACGGCTGTCGGCAGAAATAATTTGAGTATTAAGATGTTGCGCTAATTGAATTGCGATGGATGTTTTACCAACTGCAGTTGGCCCGGCAATAACTATGCAGGTTTTGGTCATTAAAAATTATTGAGTTTGTAAAGAACTCTCATAATAAATATCCGGTAAGGCTATTATTTGTTTGGCCTTAATTAAAAATTATTTTTATTTTCGAAGCTCACCCTGGCAATTATCTTCTTTAAGATTATTAACAGATTGCCTGCCCGCATTTTCTACCACTTCCATCATTTCTAATTTTTCTCTTAATAACCCTGTTTTTATATTGCAAACAACGTAACTGTTTTTGCCAGTTTTTGTAATAACGCTGGTAAAGGTTTGTTTTTTCATTATATCCACCCCGGCTTTTTTCGCTTCAATTTGGTGTTCCCCAGGAGAAACAGGGTATTTAAAATATTTGCCATTACTTAATTTGCAAACTTTTATCCCGTCGATAAAAATACTGTAGTTACTAAGTGCCGATGCAAATTGCCCGCTTCTAAAAACAATTATATAACTACCTTCATTTATTATTTCTTTAGGTATTATTTTGGGTACTTCGTCAGGTGCTGTTTTTTTTACAAGTTTTATTGGCTTTGCTTTTTTTACAGTTTTTACTGGTTTAATAGATTTTGCCTGTTGCTCGGGTATAAACTGAGCAAAAGATAAAGTGCTACTTGTAATAAACAGAAATGTAATTAGTATTTGCTTCATATAACTTGCTTTAGCCTTGTTTAATGCTTATTTACAGATTAAAGAGGAAATTCGCAAATTTTAAATGTTTACTAAAACCCATCATTTCCCTCATCAGTTGTTGCTTCTTCTTCCTCACCACTTGCTTCCGCATCTTCCCCTTCTTCGCTAAACCCTTCTCTTAATGCGTCGGGTTGTAAATCGTATTTTTCTTCCATTTCTGCAAGTCGGCTGTCTACCAAACCTTTTGTACCGTATTGTGATGGTGCAATACCTTCAGTTCTTACACAACAGGGATAGATCAGCTTTTTATTTTCCTCCTTATCAACATTAATTAATTCCACCATAAAATGCCAGAATTTATTAAAATCGTATTCGTAAATAAATTTCTGATTAGGGTTACTTATTTCGGAATTGACAGGTGTATCAGCCATAGTTAAAGGTTCAGCCTTATACTCTTTATCATATTTTTCTAAAGAAATTTCCCGGCCCTTTAACCAGTTATCATTGCTGCGGTAAAAAGTAGCTTTATGTTTTGAGTCGAACTCATAACTTTTTAATATGCAACAATGCAAATCATAAAAATTTTGTGTATGACGGATTGCGATATCACGGTATACGCTGTCGTCATCTTCCCAATAAATTCTAAAACGTAAAATAGCCATATTGTAAAATTAAGAATTAAGAACTAAGAATTAAGAATTAGTAACAGAAATTCCTAACTCTTTTGCTTTTTCCACCATAAAAGTATATGCTGCTTCATGTTCGTTTGGAATAATGCCATCCAAAATAGCATCTCTTATAGCACTTTTTATATCCCCAACTTTACGGCTGGGTGTTAAATTAAATGCCTTCATTATCATTTCGCCTGTAATAGGTGGCTGCCAGTTGCGTAAGTGATCGCTTTGTTCCACTTCTTCGCAACGTTTACGTACTATTTCAAAATTATTTAAAAACCGTTGTACCTTTTGTTTATTTTTAGAAGTAATATCTGCTGCACATAAAGTCATCAATGCATCAAAATCTTCACCTGCATCAACCAGTAATCTTCTAATGGCACTATCGGTAATATTTTCTTTTGTAAGGCTGATGGGCCGCAAGTGCATTTCTACCAGCTTTCGAACAAATTTCATTTTTTCATTTTGCGGCAATTTTAATTGTGCAAAAATTTTAGGCACCA
>JAYSTT010000064.1:0-4361 GCA_043719495.1 Ferruginibacter sp.
TAATTTGCAGCACAGGATTTATAATTTAAAACTGTTTTTTTGTATAGTAGTACTCCTTTGCTGCTTCGCCGTTTGTCGGAGACAAGACGGCGGCGTTCAGAGTTTACGGAAAGAGATATTCATTGAATCTAATTAGACGTTGGTCGGAACCCAGACACCTGCATTGTAGCTACCTGCGGCGGCAAAAAAAGGTTCCTTGCTATCACAGATGGCCCCGTCTTGTCTCCTCACAAAAGGTGTAGCAATTTCAGCTTTTCAGGTACCAGGTTTATGTCGTCAGAATAATTATTATTGTTGGAGAAAAGATAAACGGTAAAAAATAATAATAATATTAATTGTTTTACCTAATTTCATTTCTCAAATTCAAAACCCTTGTGATGAAAAAATACCTGCTGATTTTTTCTTTACTCGTTGTAATTATACCAGCTTTTGCCCAATTACCTGAAACGCAGTGGGCTAAATCTTTTGTAGAAAATAATGTATGGAATTATTCTGTGTACAGCAACGGTCGCTCTGTTGCAGTTGACAATGCTGGCAATGTGTATTCAACCGGCCTTTTTACAAATGAAACAGATTTTGACCCGGGCCCTGCTGTATATTCTCTTGACGCAGCTAATTGGGCACATACTGCTATATATGTTTCAAAACTGAGCCCCACGGGCAATTTTATGTGGGCAATACAAATTCCTACTTATGTAGAATTTGGCAATATTGAAATAACAGTAGACAAGGATAATAATGTATATGTGGCATCGGAACTCCGCCTGCCTACAGATTTTGATCCGGGGCCTGGTGTTGTACAATTGTCGCCTACAGGCGGATGGGATGCTTTTGTGGCAAAATATGATACCAATGGTAACCTGGTTTGGGCCAAACAATTTGGCGGGCCGGGTGATACTGTGCCCCGGTCGGATGTACTGGATGTAGATGATAACAATAACGTAGTTGTTTGCGGTAATTTTAACAACACCGTTGACTTTGACCCGGGACCAGGAGTTTATAACCTTACCTCCAGTGCCCATATACAGTCGTTTATTGTAAAACTTAACAGTAACGGCGATTTTGTATGGGCAAAACAATTTGGTAATTCACCAATTGTATACTTAGGTTCCAATATTGCGGATGTAAAATGCGACCACCAGGGTAATATTTATATGACGGGTAATTTTACAGGCAGTTGCGATTTTGACCCCGGCGCAGGAACTTTTTTACTGGCAAGCACCAGCATGCGTGACGGATATATAGCTAAACTTGATGCTGATGGTAATTTTGGCTGGGCCAAACGGATAGGCAACACTAACAATGATTATTGGCAATATGCCGAGTCGAGGGGGCTTGACATAGATGCTGATAATAATGTTTATACCGGCGGAGATTTTTGGGGCAGTTTCGACTTTGATCCCGGCTCCGGTACCTATATCATTAACAGTGCA
Organism: Ferruginibacter sp.; assembly: GCA_043719495.1. Lineage (GTDB taxonomy): Bacteria > Bacteroidota > Bacteroidia > Chitinophagales > Chitinophagaceae > Ferruginibacter. The sequence goes on from JAYSTT010000064.1 coordinate 1,434, forward strand.
GGATCGTCTGACTGCTATGTACTAAAACTAAATGCGCAGGGCGATTTTGTGTGGGCGGGTGCTTTTGGTGGCATTAACCAGGACGTGGGGACTGTTGTAGCAGCAGGTGCCGATGGTAATGTGTATGCCAGCGGATATATTTTGTACACTGCCGATATGGACCCGGGCCCGGCGGTACATACACTTACATCTGCCAATATGTACGAAGCAACGGTTATTCTAAAACTTAATTCGAACGGAAGTTTTATATCGGCAGGATCATTTGAGAATATCAGCACTTATGGGCAACTTTTTGCAAGGCGCATTGTATCAGACCAACTCAACAATATTTATTTAGCCGGCTATGTAGCCGGCATTGTTGATATGGATATGGGGCCGGGTGTTTACCCGCTGAATTCCGGCGGCACACAGGCTCCTTTTGTAGCAAAGCTCAGCAAGTGTTTAAATGCAACTGCAAGTACGCTAAATATCAGTGCCTGCAGCAGTTATACGCTCAATGGCGAAACCTTTATAACAGCAGGTACATATATACGTACCATCCCCAACAGTTTTAACTGCGATTCTGTAATCACCCTTCATCTTACCATCAACAACCGGTACACAGATCAAAACAAAATGATCTGCCAGGGCGAATCATTTTTTGCGGGGGGTGCCAACCAAACCAGTTCCGGCATATATAAAGATACCCTGCGTAGTTCCATGAATTGCGATTCGGTTGTAACCACCCATTTAACAGTAAATCCTAAGCCGCTGCCAAACCTTGGAACCGACAGGAGCATATGTACCGGCACCAGTGCCATGATAAGTCCCGGTACTTTTGCACAGTACTTATGGCAGGACATGAGCAGGGGGAATAATTATACCGTAAACGCTCCGGGATTATACTGGGTAAAAATAACTGATGGTTTTAACTGCAGTGCAACAGACAGCGTTGTTATTTTATCGCTGTTACCATCACCTTCCGGTTTTTTAAAAGATGCGGATAGTATATGCACATACGAAAAGCTGCAGCTTATCCCTTTGGGCAATTTTAACCAGTACCTGTGGTCAACCGGGGCTACTGAGAAACAAATTAAGGTTGACATGCCTGGCCAATACCGGCTTACTGTTACCGATGCCAATGGATGCAGGGGAGCAGACAGCATTACCGTATATTCAAAAAACTGTATGGTGGGTGTTTATTTACCCGGGGCTTTTACACCTAATAACGATGGAAAGAATGATATATTTAAAGCTATCGTGTTTGGAAAACTGCTGTCATTTAAACTACAGATATTTGATAAGCTGGGGAACCTGGTTTATTACACAAACGACCCTTTCCAGGGCTGGGATGGAAGGTATAAGGGGCAGCCATTTTCAACAGCCGCTTTTGTGTGGCAATGTGCTTACCTACTTGAGAACAAATTACCAGTGTTGGATAAAGGTTCAGTAATTCTGATACGTTAAAACACTGCAAAACATTGCCTTGACAATACCAAACTGAAAATTTTCTAGGATAATTTAATACCCCGCCTTCGCCCCGCCAATATTCTCAATCGGATGCCAGGTGGTTTTTATTTCCTGCAGGTCCATAATAAAATAAGGAGATTGCCCGCTTGCAGTTGCCCATTTTACTTTATCGTAGAGCACAACCCTTTTTACATTCAACGCTGATTTTTCTTTTATCATTTTTTGCGTTGCTAAATCGCTTTCGCAAAAAACTGTTGCATTCACATCCATGTGGTCGGCAAAATAGGGGACAAGCTCCGCCACTTTTCCGGTAAGGATATTCACCACGCCACCCGGCAGATCGGAGCTGTTGAGCACTTCAGCAAATGTTACGGCACAAAGTGGTTTTGTTGCGGATGCTAAAACGATGCCCGTATTTCCACCGGCGATGATGGGGGCAATTACTGAAACCAATCCTAATAAAGAATCATTTTGCGGAGCAATAGCTGCCACAACACCTGTAGGCTCCGGAACAGAAAAATTAAAATGCGATGAGGCAACAGGATTTACAGAACTGAACAGTTGCTGAAATTTATCGCACCAGCCGCTGTAATAAATCAGGCGGTCAATGCAAAGGTTCACTTCATTTTCAGCCTGGGCTCTTGTTGAATCCTGTTTCATCAGTTCATCAATAAACTGTGCTTTTCTTCCTTCCAGCATTTCGGCAATGCGATACAAAATTTGTCCACGGTTAAAAGCAGCCCTGCCGCTCCAGCCGCCAAAAGCATTTCTTGCTGCAACAACGGCATCTCTGAAATCTTTTCTGGATCCCAGGCAAACGTTTGCAAGATTTTCTTTCTTGCTGTTTGTTGCCACATAGTACCTGCCAGATTCAGTTCTTGGAAACTGTCCGCCGATGTATATTTTGTAAGTCTTTAAAACTTCTAAACGTTTTTCGTTTTTTGTTACTGTAGCCATAGTTTGCTTTTTGACCTCACCCCAACCCCTCTCCAAAAGAGAGGGAACTCGAAGATGGGCGTTTTATAATTTGAACTTCTTTCCCGAATATTTCGTTCTTCGCTTTTATCTACTTCTTGTCCCTCCCCTCGGGGGAGGATAGGAGGGGCCTTACATTCACGTACGCATTTAACCCATGCAATCCACCTTCTCTACCATATCCACTTTCTTTATATCCACCAAACGGAGAAGTAGGATCAAACTTATTAAATGTATTTGCCCAAATAACACCGGCTCTTAATTTTGTTGTAAGATTGAATATCTTGGAACCCTTGTCTGTCCATACACCTGCGGAGAGGCCGTATTGCGAGTTGTTTGCTTTTTCAATCACTTCATCATCCGTTCTAAAACTTTGGATAGCCAGTACCGGTCCAAAAATTTCTTCCTGTGCAATGCGGTTGCTTTGTGCAACATTGGTGAAGATGGTTGGCCTGCAATAAAATCCTTTTTTAGGTATGGCGCATGAACTCTGGTACATTTCTG
>JAYSTT010000631.1:0-12535 GCA_043719495.1 Ferruginibacter sp.
TAAATTGAAGTAAAAGCCAATCTTTTAAAATCAAGTCCATTTTTCATACTATTGGGTTAACAATAATTGTATTTACTTCAAACACCGCTTATACAACTGCACTGTATTCTCCAATCCCAAATAAATAGCATCGCATATCAATGCATGGCCAATAGATACTTCCAGTAAGCCGTGGATATTTTCGGCAAAATATTTTAAGTTGTTTAAATCTAAATCGTGCCCGGCATTTATACCAAGACCTAATTCATTGGCTTTATTTGCAGCAGCTATATAGGGTGCTATGGCTTTTTCTTTATTGCCATTGGCGTACTCACTGCCAAAACCTTCGGTGTATAATTCAATCCTGTCGGTACCGGTGGCTTTTGCACCTTCAATCATTTCAATAACCGGGTCAACAAAAATAGAAACACGGATACCGGCATTTTTAAAAGTGGTAATCATTCCGGTCAGGTATTCCTTATGTGCAATAGTATTCCAGCCATGGTTACTGGTTAACTGGTTTAGGCTGTCTGGTACCAATGTAACCTGCGTGGGTTTATTGGCCAATACCAAATCCACAAAACTCTGTTCGGTGCAATTGCCTTCAATATTAAATTCGGTAGTAATAATTTTTTTTAAATCATATACATCAGCGTAACGGATATGCCTTTCATCCGGCCTGGGGTGTACAGTAATACCATCGGCGCCAAAGCGCTCTATATCTTTTGCTGCTTGTATTAAATCGGGATTGTTACCGCCCCGGCTGTTACGTAAAGTGGCCAGTTTATTTATGTTTACAGAGAGTTTAGTCATTTGTTATAATCATTTGCATAATAATTGGTACTGCAAATTTACAGGCTAATTGTAGAAAGGCTTCTTTACTTAATTTTAAAACACCTAATTTATATTCAAAATAGCCATCAGCTTTCATAATTTTTTCTTTTAATTCTGTATAAATTTTCGAATCAAATTTAGGTTCCAGATATTGTTTTATGGTATTTTCTGCTTCAGCAAAATCCTTTTCAGCTAATAAAATAGCAACCAGCCGTTGAATATCTCTGTCATACCATTTACCAAGTTTAACCTTTATTGCATTTAGGTAATATTTTTTAGCCTGAATAGAATCTTTTTTGTTAAAATAATTATCTGCAATCTCCTGGTTTAATTTTTGCCAGCGGTTTGGATTGTAAAAAGCTGCTTTACCGTAATAATAATTCGAGCTGTCCTCAACAGATTTTAAAGCCTTATGCACCTGACCTATATTGTAATAAACATAATCAATAGTACTGTCTAGTTCAAGTGCCCTGTTGAAATAATGAATTGCAGAATCATAATCCGTATTCCCTAAATAAAGATTTCCTAATTCATTAAATAAAAGTTTATCATCACCAATTTTATCCCAACTTTCTTTATAAACTTTATAACTGGTTTGAACATCACCCAGTTTTAAATACATTCTGGCTAATAAAAAATAATTTCTATAGGTAAATGGGTCTATTTTAATGGCTTGTTTAAAATTTTCTTCTGCTTTAAGTGGATCTTTTAAAACACTGTTGGTTTTTAAATAGAAAGTTCCAAGATTCCGGTAAGCCTCAGCAATAGTCGGATTTATTTTTACACATTTTTCCAATATTTCCAGTGCCCTTTCATCATCATTCTTTTTGGTATACAGTGCTGACAGTTTTTGATAACCCGAAATAAAAGCCGCATCACACTTTATTGATTCTAAAAATTTTGTTTCTGCAATATCATCGTAATTAAAATCTTGATTTACTTCCCCTAAATATTGATTGGCATAAGGGTCGCATGGATCTAAATCACGGGCTTTTACGAAATATTTTTTAGCAGAAGCCAAAGAGTTATCGTCTAATCCTGTCATTCCAATTGCCCTGTCGTATTTAAGTCCGCTAATGTAATAGTAACTCAATCCTATATTTCGGTATGCAGTGGCATAGAGGCTATCCATTTCCACTGCTTTATTAAAATAACTTCTGGCCGTATCGTATTTATGGTTTAAAAAATAATAATTCCCCAGGCCATGTTGCGGATAGGCCCATTTTGGTGCAATGGCTGCTGCTTTTTTAAAATAATAATACGAGGAGTCATTGTCCATATCCAGGTAAATCCATCCCATAAGCAGGTAGCCAGCCGGAGATACTGAATCGCTTACCAATAAGTCCCGGCAATCACGAAGTACATCTTTTAGACTGTTTTTTTTATCTGCATAAGCAGCCATGGTTTTAATAAAATTATATTTAGGTTTAATGGGCTCACGTAATTCCGGGTCATTGTTTAATAATTTAAATGCTTTATCCATCATTTTTAATGCCACATCATATCCGGCAGTAACAATCGTTTTTAACTTATTGATTTGTTCGTCATCAATACTTTGCGATGGGTCAGCATTATCGGCATTTCCTTTATTAATTTCTTTTCCCAGGTTAATAATATGAATTAGCCCTTTGCCACTAAGGAACAGATTTATTTTTTGCTGGCAAAAGTTAAGGTAGGTTGCTGCCAGCCTATATTTAGCTTCCGAAGTAATGGAATGGTCAGGCCATTTATTTTCCAATTCAGTATAGAATATTTCTGCGGAGGAGTCCTGGGTAAGTTCTACATTTTTTAGTTCGGCAACAAATTGGTTGTAAACCTTTATTTGTAAACTGTCATTAGGATTCAAATCATTAATTCCTCTTGTAACCTGTACGGGTTTATTAAAGGCTACACTATTTGAATCTGAACTTATTAATCCAAGTTCCTTTTTAGTTTGCCATCGGGCATACGTTTGGTCATCAAATTTAGAAATGGTAGTTAGGTCATTTTCAGAACAACAAAATACAGGGACCTGTGGTTTTTTATAGTCTCTTTCTGCAATTGATCTTACTTTCCTTTTCGTATAATCACCAAGTTCAACAAAAGAAACTAAACCATTATTGTTGCCATCAGCCTCGGGTTTGTCTGCTGTGCCCAAAAGTCCATCTACCAGGTAATAAGTAAACAGTCCATGTCCACCGCCGATTTCGGGCCCTTCATTAGATACCTGATTTGGTCCAGTAGAAAGTAATAAAATTTCACCTTTCTTTTCTTCAACTTTGGCTCTGAAAGAAGTTTGCCCATCTTTTCCTCCAGGAAGATCATTTGTTCTACATGCATCCATAATCAAGATTACCTGTATCCCTTTTTTTGTATAAATTTCAACTGTATTCTTTACTTTTGCCATATCTATAGCACCACCCATTTCATAATTGTGAACGTCATTATTTGGATAACAATCATATGCCAGAAAATAATATTCCCCTTCCTTAGTGGCATCTCCGTGGCCGGCAAAATAAAAATAAAGACGGTCATTAGGCTTTAAATTTTTGCTTTCCAACCATTTACGGTACTCTAAAATAAAGTTAGCTTTTGTTGCTTCTTCATTTAAAAACAATTTAATATTATCCGCCTTTATGTTTCTTCCGGCCGGCGATTTTAAAAAATTACGAAAAAGTTCTGCATCCTTATCGGCATAACGGAGGGCAGGCATGTGGGGATAAGTGGAAATACCAACAATAACGGCATAAGTTTCTCCTATAGTATTTTCTGTTGTTGCTACATTATTAACCTTACCACCCCTGGTTCCAATACTATCCTGCGCCTGTGGGCTAAAATAGATGAACAAAAAAAGCCAAAAAAAGAAGGCTCTTTGTAAGAAAAAGTGTTTTTGCATGATAAGGGTTAATGCTTATTGAACGTAGAAATGGTAAAAAACTTTTTCTTAAGAATTGGATATCTCTTTAAAGATACATTTTTTATGTATATTTATTAGGAGTTCATTTTAATTGGACTAAAAGATGATAAAATACTTTTCTTTATTTTTTTTTATAGTAATTCTGCTGTTTTTTATCAACGGTTGTACCGGCTCAAAAAAGGGAATGGCCAATAAAGGCGAGCAACTTACCATGAAGGTTATTGAAAAAAAAGATGTTATAAACTTCAGTACTTTAAAAGATCAGTCAATTCCATCACTTGCCAGCCGTGGCAAAAATGTTTCCAGGGGTTTACCCATTGCCCCACTGGTGGGTAATGTACTTTCCCTTGCTACCAATGCTATTAAAAATGTAATAGCCAACGAAAAAGAAAAATATACTGCTACTTATCAGTTTGCATTAACGGACTTATATTTTTACGACCAATTATCAACTGAAAGCCCTTTTGACCCTGTAGGATTACAATTTAACGGATTTAAAATTGTGCGAACCTTTATTAATAATTCAGGGGAAATGGATACCGCTTTTTCAGCAAGTTTCAGCCTTGATAAATCCAATGTTTACGAAATGCTGAATAATTCAATATTCAGGTTACGGCTTGATGATATTAAACTGAAATATGCAAAAGCAAAGTTAAATGCAGCGGGAAAAAATATTCTGAACATGGATATGGAGATTGCGTTTCATTCCTCTTTTTTAAACCAGGATGCGGTATTATTTGATAACGTTTCGCTGGGTAAGTTTTATTTGTTTTTAAGAGATGCCCCACTGGATACTGCAGCAAAAAATTACCAGCCTTTTTATAATAATTTAAAGGGAACTTTATTAACCGGCAGGTCTTTTATTGTACCCAGGTCATTTGGTTATCATATGGAAAACGGAGAGCCTAAGCCGGGTTTTAGCCAGGGGGCTTATACAATTACTGTTAAAATAAAGGAATGCAGTAAAGATAATTTTATTAATAAATTAATTACTGAAAGCTCCAACATAATTATTGATGATTATAAAGAGAAAGCGGGTAACTATTTAAATAAAAAATTACCGGAAAATTTGCCATGATCCTTTAAATGTAAACACTACTCCTGATTTTTGAAATATAATTTATGCTTTTAAAAACTATTCTTTTTACGGTTCTTTCTTGTTTTATTTTAACTATAGTACATGCACAAACCAAGCATGCCTTAATAGTTGCAATAGGTAATTATCCTAACCCTGATGAAAATGGTTGGGAAGTTATCAACTCGGTTAACGATGTTCCCTTAATAAAAAATGCATTAATAAAAAATCAGGATTTCAAAGAAAATAATGTGCAGGTACTTATTGATGCACAGGCAACCCAAAAAGCAATTATATCTGCGCTGGATAAACTGATTGCCGATGTTAATAAGGGTGATATAGTAGTAATTCATTTTTCATCCCACGGCCTTCAAATTGAAGATGATAATAAAGATGAAATGGATGGATTGGATGAAGCGATTGTGCCTTATGGTGCCATATACTCCCCTGATAAAAGTAAATTCAAGGAGTTGTCTGCAGGTTATATAAGAGATGATTTATTTGGGGAAAAGATTACCCTGTTAAGAAATAAATTGGGTAAAGAGGGCGATGTATTGGTTTGCCTTGATGCCTGCCATTCAGGTTCAGGAACCAGGGATGTGCAAACAGCCAAAATAAGAGGGGGGAAAAGTGCAATGGTAAGCAGCAATTTTAAAGATGGTAATTTTCCAACTGCTGATAAAGCAGGTGTTTTTAAAGAAAATGTTGCAATCAAACTTAGTAATGATGCAGCAACATTTGTACTTATTTCAGGTGCAAGGGCCAAAGAGAGTAATTATGAATGTCAGGATGATAACGGAAATCCGGTTGGTTCATTATCCTATGCATTAAGTAAAGTATTGAGTTCTTTAAAGGAAAAAATAACTTACCAGGGCCTTTTTTCCAGGATAGAAAATATTATGTTGGTTAAAGCGGAAAAACAAAAACCTGTATTGGAAGGCGATGGGGTTAACAGGAAACTTTTTGGGGGTAAACAAGAAATACAACAATCTTATTTTTCAATAAACATAAAACAAAGTAATTATAAACAGATAGTTTTAAATAGCGGATTTGTATCCGGCATCAGCATTGGTTCAGTTATTAATTTTTATGAACCCGGTACTACCAGCACTTCAGGTAAAAAGCCTATGGGTACAGGACATGTGTTGAGCGCCTCAGCATTTAGTGCTGATGTAAAAATGGATAGTCCTTATGTAGATATTTTACAATTAAATCCCTGGGCATTTATTAGTGAATTGGCTTATGGTACCGAAAAACTAAAGTTGTTTATAAAGGGAGATAAAAGGATGGTTAAAATGATTGAGGATAGTTTAAAAGATTTTAAGCTGGTGGAGTTTAATGCAACCAGTTTCGACCTGTTTTTAGATACAGTGGAAACAGTTAATAACTGGGCATTAAAATATGCCAATACCAATGCTGTTTTTAAGTCGGATATTAGTTTTGGCCGTAACCAGGATATTAAACCTTTAAAAAAAGCATTAAAAGCATTTGACCGTTTCCGGTATCTGAAAGGGTTAATGTTTAATGATCCGGATATTTCTGCAGATGTGCAATTGGTATTTCTTGATGATAAAGGCAATATAGACAGTGCCCGGTTAAAATCAAGAATAAATCTGGGCCGCCTTGAGCTGAAAGAGGGAGACACCATTTTTTTACAGATCAGCAATACAGGTAACAGGGATCTTTATTTGAATATTGTAGATATTCAGCCTGATGGAACCATTAATCCCATATTGCCCTATAAAGAGAAAAATATAAGATTAGAAGACTGTTTTCTGGAAAGAGGTAAAACCAGTTTGCTTAAAAATTATTTAATTGAAATAGCGCCACCATTTGGTGAAGAAACCTTTAAAGTTTTTTTATCCTCCGGAGAACTTGACCTGGAAGATATTTTAACTACTAAAAATGAAGCAGAAGCAAAAAGTAAAAGTGCAAGAGGAATTTTAAATGGGTTAGAAAGTGTATTTGCCGACTCAAATGTAAATGAAACCGGTACCAGGGGGGCGAAAGCCAAAAGCCTGAGTACAAAAGAGAAAGCAACAGTTTTTTCTTTCAATTTTCAAATATTGCCTAAATAAAAATATTGGTTGGAGAAATAAGTTTTAAATCACTGTGGAATTTTGTGTGCTTGCTGTAATAAAATTATAACGCTTGATGTAAGATTCTGTTGCATCAAATCAGCTAATCATTAAGCTGCCGGTTTTTGAATATTTATTAATGAGGTAGGAGAGGATAGTGGTGAACTATTAACAGCAACTAAAACCTGAATTTTATTTGAATATTTAAGGGAGTAATGTATAAATAGTTTAAGTTTAACTATACCGTCTTTAACGCCTGAATATACAGCAGTTGATGTTTTACCCGGTTATCTTTGCCTGGTTAAAAAATGTGTGAAAAATTATATTTATAAAGTAAATGGTACATCCTCGCCATACACTTTTACCAGCTTTAACTATACCAATACCTTTAGCAGTGATTTTTATACTTTTAACAGCCTGCTGGATAAACCCTACGACCCTACTTTACCTTATGTGAAGTATTTATTTGAGAAAAGGTAAGTTGGAGTGCTAAGCATAATTTTATTTTGTACGCAGCTTCTTTTATTGTTTATTATTTCTTTTAGATTTATTTATAACAATAAAACCTTTTGTTTTAAGCGCTTGCTTTTCTTCATTTTGTTTAACCCGGAATTTTACAATCTCACTAATTAATTTCAGCGGTAAAGCTTTATCAAGCGGAAATTGAACAGAACCTTTTCCGCTTTTATAAACAGACAATTCTTTTTTAAATGCTTCATGCCCGGTGGGTGCTGCATAAAAGCCAATATGGTTTTTATATCCTGCAAAATATACCAGCATACTATGGTATTTATAACCAGCCATTCCGTAACTGATTACTTCAGTTGCTTTGGGAGCAGCAGTTTGTATAGTTTTGCGCAATAGAAGCAGTAATCGCTGCACCTCATTCGGAAACGTATCAATATATTCGTCTACAGTGGCAGTTGCTTTAGCTTTCATGTAAGGTGGTTCTTTTTTTCCAAAAATAATAAGAGATTATACCCGGCAACAGCCAAATTAAAATAGTCAGTAACATAGGGTCAAATTTGCCGGAAGATGCAACGCCTGAATAAATGGCTCCGGCCAGATCGAAAAATAAACCTGCATAAGCCCATTCTTTTATTGTTTTAAAACCCGGAATTAAAAGGGTGATTGCACCCAGCAATTTTGCAATGCTGATGAATTGAATAAAATAAACCGGGTAACCAAGGCCATCGTGGAGAATTTTTATAGTTTCTGCAGATGGTTGCAAACCCCCAGCTGCAGAGAATGCCATTAGCCCTGCAAATAAAATTGTGAACACCCAATAAAGGATATTGATGTTTTTTGATAGCATACAATTGGTTTTGTGTAAAAATTATTTTTTTAAAAAGATAATTCAGGCCTGATTAGTTGTTTACAAGGTTTGCAATATCTATTTTTTTCATTTGCATTAATGCCTGCATTGCTTTTTGTCCATTTACAGGATCCATCATTATAGCACCAATATTGGCTGGAATAATTTGCCAGCTTACCCCAAATTTATCTTTCAGCCAGCCGCACATACTTTCCTGTCCGCCATCTGCAGTTAGTATGTCCCAGTAATAATTAATTTCTTTCTGGTCTGTACACTCTACCACAAACGAAATGCCTTCATTAAAAGCAAAGTTATGATTGCCATAACCATCCATTGCCATAAACACTTTGCCATCTAAAATAAATTGAGAGTGTTTCACCTTACCAGCAGCAGGGCCTTCATTTTCTCCGTACAATTTAATGCCGTCAATGGAAGACTGAGGGAATAATTGTGTATAATATTTTACTGCAGCTTCTGCTTTGCCAAAATTGTTGCCTACAAATAAAAAGCAGGGAGTTATTTTTTGATTTACATTGCTGGATGCTGTTTTCATGATTTGCCAACTTAGACCGAATTTATCCTGCACAAATGCATAAAGTTCACTCCATTCATACTTGTCTAACGGCATCATTACCATACCTCCATCCGACAATTGTTTAAATAATGCATTTATTTCATCGTCAGATTCGCTTATTGCAAAAAAAGAAATCGAAGGATTTTGTTTGAACATGGGTCCGCCGTTTAGCCCCATAAATTTTTGCCCTTTCAGTTCAAAGTTTACAACCATGGGTGTGTCAATTGTAATTTTTGAATCAGGAAATAATGTGCAGTAAAATTCTGCTGCGGCTTTGGCATTGCCATCATACCACAAACACGGATGAATATTGTTGTTCATTTGCAAATAGTTTAAAAGTATAAATTATTTATTGTAACAGTTCACCATCCAGTTAATACCAAATTTATCGGTAAAGCTTCCAAAGTAAGCACCCCAAAACATATCCTGCAATGCCATTGAAACATTACCGCCTGCAGACAGTGTATCAAATAAGCGTTTGGTTTCTTCTTTTGTATCCGGCTCAAGATTAATATGCATATTGTTGCCAATGTTTACAGTAAATCCCATTTCTTCAGGCGCATCAGTGCCCATTAAAATATGGCCCCCGGTTATGGGCAGTTCAACATGCATTACCAGGTTTTTTATTGTATCGCTTAAAGCCGGTATCCCTTCCATTGCGGGCATATTACCCATGCGTCTTATGCCCGGTGCTGTAAATTCGGAACTGAAAACAGTTTTATAAAAATTGAATGCTTCTTCTGTTTTGTCTGCAAAATTTAAGTAGGTGCTAACTCTTGCCATATAAAAATGTTTTTAATGTTTAATTATTTTCTGTATGGTTTTTAAAATTATTTAAGATGGCCTGCCATCCGGTTTGCTGCAACTCAATGGAGTTTTCATCTTCTGCTTCAAAGCTTTCCACTACTTGTGTAACATCGCCAATACTTGCAAATGTTACTTTCCATTTTCTTCCGTCGCCAAGCGTACTCATTAATAATTCGTTTTCCAGTATATCATCATATATCCCCCAAAAGTTGAAACTGAAACTTCCATCCTTAGCTGCCATAGTGTACAAAAAATTTCCGCTTTTGCGTAAATCGTTTTCAGCATTGGGGCAATGCCAGTCATCGGAAGCATGGTTCCATTGCATCACTTGTTCTGGCGAGGTCCAATAATGCCAGACTTTTTCGATGGGGGCATTTACTACTGCTTCAACAGTAATTACTGTTTTGGTGGATGGCATTATAAGTTATTTAATTTTCTCTTTTGAAAATGGTTTTTTTATTTCCCTTTCTGCATCGAACAGGGCTTGCTGCAGGGCTGGAATTCGTTGCTTGTCCTGCCCGGAACCGCTGCTGATTAAAGATATAAAAGTACAAGTTAACAAACAAAAGTCCAGCGATGTATGTCCAGCCCAGATGAAGTTGATAGCGATAAAATGCCCATTGCTCCAACTTCCAGCCAGCCTTGCAGCAAACCCAATGTAAGCTGCAGTTTACTTATAGCTTTTGCTTTGACTTTTTAAATGAACGCACTCCTTTATAAATGTATTTTTTTTTGTCAGCAAAATTGATGAAGTCCATATCTAGTACAATTTCATCCTTTGTCACGGATATGACTTTTATCGTGCCTTTAAATTTGCTTTGATTTTCAAATAGCCAAGCACCAATTTTGGTATAGTAAGTCTTTAATGTTAAAGTGTCTTCGAGATTTAAAAGACTTCCAGATTTAAAATTTTCTGATTTTTTGATTTTGAAATAAACTCTTTGACAATATTCTTCATCATCCATTTCAGGAATGTCAAAGCAAATTCTGGAGACGATTATTAATAACGAGTCAGAATTGAACAAATTCTCTTCGGAATATAATTTGTCGTTTTTTAATTGAAGCATGTCAACCGGTTGCCCCAAAGTGAATAAACTTACTGAGAGAAATAGAAAGGTTATAAATAATCTCTTTAAATTCATAAGAGGTGTGATTAAATTGCAGCTTACTGTTCGTTTTACGAACTATTTGTTTTTAACTCGAAATTATAAAATCTATTCAAATTTACAAATCTACTTTCAAATAATTGCAATGGATTTAGTTGTAGCACTTTATTAACTGCAATCAAAAGAAGGGAAGATAGTAACAAACCTCTGCTGAAAAAATTGGCACTGCAGCGTTGCAGAAAGCCTATTTTAGCTGTTGTTTTTAATGCGGCCTTCATTAAGCAATTGCCTAATTGTGGCCAAATGCGAAAGTAAAACTAAAGGTACTACGCAACAAGGCAACCAGACAAAGGGGAAATATAAGATAGCAATATTGGGTTGGTCAAACCCAAACTTTTGAAATGGAAATGGTGCAGATAGAACTGCATTGGCAACAATATTTATTAAAAGCCCTAAACAGATGAAGTTCCAAAATAGAATTACTTTTTTGCCTATCCGCTTTTTTATAAAACCAAAATAAAAAATAAGAGGAGCAGTCAGTCCGGATACAATATCAAAGTTTCTTCCTTCAAAAGTCATTAGTTCAGGAATGGTTTTGTTAACGAACAGCCAAAAGAGAACAATTTCAACAGGAATTCTAATGGTATGTAAAACTGTCAAGGCTTTTATATCTAAATGGTCAAGGTAATGCCTGCCTCCTGAAGTGGTAAAAAGCAAAATGATAAAAAGTAAAGGAGGCAAAACTAAGAATAAAAGCCTTGGTGGAATTATGTCTGTCACTGTATAAAAACCCGATTGTGCAATGAAGGACTGCACAGTTAACCAGGTAAGTAAAATAAGTAATGTGGTTTTTGAGTTGTTTGCTGCTTTATAAAACAGCCCTGCTGTTACTAATGTGGTTAAGCCAAAAAGGAGGCTGATGTAAATGGGAAGATTGTTCATTGCATTTGTTTTTTAATTCTACCTGATAATAGTACACCAATTATCCAGGCAAACTTTTTTTTGTTTAGCTCCTACATATTCCGGATTTTGATTCCTTACAATCAGGCGTCCCAATATTAATATAGGAGAAAATTTTGGGTTAATAAAGACACCTACTAAAAAAATCTGCAAAGAAAAATGTTATAACATACTTTATGGGTAAAAAATTGTTCTTAAACATGATCATCATTAATGAGAAAAATGAGGCTAAAAAAAGCAGGCCTGCTGCTGCCCTTATTTCTCTTTCATTTAAAACAGGAATGTTATATTCCTCTACATCTTCTCCAAATTTTATTATTTTATTCATTACTTTCAGTTTTATCAGTATGAGTTTATTAATTTATAATCATTGTATCAATAAATGCAATTTAAGTATAATTGGTTTCAATATCACAAGCTGTATCCAACAGAGTTTATCCCAGCTGGTTTTCAGAGCATTTGGCTATAACATTGAAAACGTCTTTCGTGAAACCCCGCCGGAACAGACTCATCAAATGCTTATTGCCGCACCATAAAATAAAAGTTCATTGGGCGGCTAATGGTAAAGCCAAGTCTTTGATAAAGTGCTATGGCCCGCTCGTTATCTTCCCTTACATGTAAAAAAGGTAGTTGCCCCTGTTGCAGTATGAGCTGTAACTGATGTTGCATTAAAGTATGAGCGTAGCCTTTACCCGTGTGCTCCGGGTGTGTACATACCGCACTGATTTCGGTAAAATTTTGCACATGCAATCGCTGCCCCGTCATGGCTACCAGTTTTTCATTATCAAATATGCCATGGTAATAACCAAAATTAATGGTGCCGGTTCCAAATGGACCGGGTTTGGTAATCGCTGCCAGTTGCACCATCTCATCAATATGCTTTTCGCCTAACGGCAGCACATTGAGGAAAT
>JAYSTT010000632.1:0-12535 GCA_043719495.1 Ferruginibacter sp.
TCGTTCCAATTCAGAAAAAGTGTATGCATTGATAGAAAGCGATTGGGAAAAAGATGCCGGTGGATTATATGCATCTGACAATGCCGGCAAAAGCTGGAGTCAGGTAACCAGTGATCACCGCCTGATACAAAGGGCCTGGTATTATATTGAATTATTTCCTGACCCCCTGAATGAAAATACACTTTATGTAATGAGTGCTCCTGCTTTGCGTTCTATTGATGGAGGAAAAACATGGGAAGATTTTTCAGGAACTCATGGAGATTATCACAATTTATGGATCAACCCAACCAGTTCCAGTAACATGATAATTTCGGATGATGGGGGAGCAGCCATTACTTTTAACCAGGGTAAAACCTGGAGCTCACAAAAAAATATGCCTACAGGACAATTTTACCGCATTAATGTAGATAACCAGTTTCCTTACCGCATTTATGGCGGCCAGCAGGATAATTCATCGGTATCAATCGTAAGCAGAGAGCTGGGCAGTGGTGATATCGGCAGTTCCAGCTGGACTGCATCAGCTGGAGGAGAAAGTGCCTTCCTTGCATTTAATCCCGATGATCCACGTTATGTAATGGGAGGCAGTTACCAGGGAACTATTGAAGTGCTGGATACAAAAGCAAAAGCCAGCACTAATATTATGGCCGCACCCATACAATACCTTGGCCGTGATGCAAAGGATATGAAGTACCGGTTTAATTGGAATGCGCCGATCATCTGCAGTAAATTTGATCCCAATGTTTTCTATCATGGTTCACAATATGTGTTGCGTACAACTGATATGGGCAAAACCTGGACAGAAGCTTCGCCTGACCTTACCAGAAATGAAAAAGAAAAACAGGGCAGGCCTGGAGTTCCCTATACCAACGAAGCAGTAGGTGCAGAAAATTATGGCACACTCAGTTATATACAGGAATCACCTCTGGAAAAGGGTGTGATATGGACAGGCAGCGATGATGGAATGGTTTATATTACCAGAAATGCCGGTGCCAGCTGGCAAAATGTTACCCCAGCCGGTTTACCTGAATGTTTAATCAATGCTATTGAAGTATCACCACATGATAAAGCAACAGCCTATATTGCTACCACACGCTATAAATTTAATGACCATACACCCGGTTTATACAAAACTACTGACTATGGAAAAACATGGGTAAAAATAAATAACGGTATACCTGCAGGTGCGTTTACCCGTGTTGTTAGGGAAGATGACCAACGCAAAGATTTTTTATTTGCAGGAACAGAAACCGGTATTTATATTTCGTGGAATGCCGGAAAAGACTGGCAGCCCTTTCAACTGAATTTACCTGTAACACCTGTTACTGATTTGCGGATTCACCAGGGGAATTTAATTGCGGCTACTTCTGGCCGTTCGTTTTGGATACTGGACGATCTGGTAATGATACGGCAATATAAAAAAGATACCAGCAACTTCACCGTTTTTGCACCAGCATCATCTTATCTTGTAAGTGGATCCAGTGAACTGGATCAATCGTCCCCGGATTTTAACGGCACCCAAAAATACACAGGTGTTAATCCTTCAACCGGGGTGGTTATTTATTACCAGCTGCCCGAATTAAAAGATTCGGTTGACATAACAATGGAAATTAAAGATGCAGCAGGAAATATAGTTCGAACTTTTAGTTCTAAAGCCGATAGCTTATATAAAAAATACGATGGCGGCCCGCCTAAAGAACCATTGCTAACAAAATCAAAAGGGTTAAACCGTTTTGTATGGAATATGCGGCACGCCACAATACCGGGTGTGCCGGGGGCTTATATTGAAAGCAGTTACAAAGGGCACAAAGCCATTCCGGGTAAATACAGTGTCACCATAAAATCAGGAACTCAACAAGCAATAACAGAATCAACAATTTTAACCAATCCTCTTTACAATGTTACTGCTGCAGACTACAACGA
Source organism: Ferruginibacter sp. (assembly GCA_043719495.1). Taxonomy (GTDB): domain Bacteria; phylum Bacteroidota; class Bacteroidia; order Chitinophagales; family Chitinophagaceae; genus Ferruginibacter. The sequence goes on from JAYSTT010000632.1 coordinate 1,921, forward strand.
ATACAATGCCATTATGACTAATATGGAAGCTGAAGTAACCACCATGCACCGGATGGTAAATAAAATGAACAGCAAAAGGGAACAACTTGAAATGATGCTGGCTTCGTTACCTGCAGAACAAAAATATACCGGCATTAAAAAAGACGGAGCAACATTGGTTAAAAAAATGAAAGTATGGGATGAAGAAATGATACAGCGTAAGTCTAAAGCTTACGATGATGTTGAAAATTTCCCCAATAAATTTACAGCTAATTATATGTTCCTTATTAACCAGACAGAAAGTGATATTCCCCGTGTAAACCAGCCTTCTATTGACAGAATGAAAGAATTAAATAGTGTATGGGTACCATTAAAAAACAGGGGCGATGAAATATTGGAAAAAGAAATACCAGCTTTTAATAATTTATTATGGCAATTAGGTGTGGGTGCAATCTGGAAAAATTGATGGCAGAAATGTGCAGATGTATTTGTAAAACTTTGTAAGTACAACATTACGCTCCCTGATGCAGTAAAATTGGGTATAACACTGATAAAATTTTTGAAACTACCTGGAAGGGAAAAAAAGTTATTGTAGTAGGCACCAATAATTTAGAAACAGAAAGCAACCAGTTCTGGATTGATAAAGAAAAGCTGGTTACTGTGCGGATACTAAATAATAAGGACGGGCAAAAAACAGAAATCATATGTGATGATTATATAAAGCTGGGGAATGGCTGGTGTGAAACAAGCATTGAATTTTATGTAAATGGGAAATTGCGACAAACAGAAAAATACCATGATTTAAAAGAGAATTTTACAGTGGATATGGAATATCTTAATCCATATCAATTGGGGAAGATAAAATTCTGGGATCGCTAACCATAATGTATTACTTACAATTGCAGGGTTAGTTAATAGCTGATTAAGAAATTTTATTTAAACCCAAGCCGGGCTTATTACTGCAATACATATAACCATCCTTTAAAGTAAAGCCACCTGTTACAAGGTCGCTGCTTAAATCAAAACTGCCATCAAGATCAAGGTATTTAGTATTAGCACAGCTATAGGCAGCATGCAAGGCACCAGCTATGCTTGCGATACTTTCATCATTGCATCCCCAAAAAAGATCAATGCCCGAAAGATTTGCAATAAGACCAATTTCTTTTGCTCTTTTTATGCCTCCGCATTTCATCAATTTAATATTGAAAATACCAAAGGGTACCGGAGGATGTGAAAGAGATAATGCATGGCTAGCATCTAATAATGATTCATCTGCAGCAAGTATTTTTCTTAACGCTGCAGGTAGTTCAGCTAATTGCTTTTCTTTTCCCACAGCCAGGGGTTGTTCTATCAGTTCAACTGAAAGTGCTTTTGTAGCATCAATAAAATGCAGGAGTTTTGCAATATCATAACCTGTATTGGCATCTACCCGTATCTTCATTTTATCCGCAAACAGTTCACACAGTTTAGTTACCCTTTCAATATCTTCTTCTACATCAATCCCGGTTTTTATTTTTAAAATTCTGAAACCTGCTGCATAATACAATTTAGCTTCTTCAAGCATAGCTTCCGTATCTTTTATGCCAATCGTATACGAAGTAGGAAGTGCTTCAATTTTTCTTCCATACAAATCCACCACGGGAATTCCTAAAAATTGACCATAAGCATCATGCAATGCAAGATCAATTGCAGCAAGAGTGCCGGGTAAATTGGGGAATTTTATTGCAGCTTCATCAATCAATTGATTGAAGTGGCGTATATCCCTTCCAACCAGTTCCTGTACAAAATCCTGTTGAAGGTTAACCAATGTTTGTGCTGTCGTTTCTCCCACCACATCCTCAGAAGGGCTGGAAGCGCCAAGCCCGGTAATCCCATTTGCAAGTGTTACTTCAAGAAAAACAATTGATGTATCACTGAATGTTTTATAAGCGATGGTATAAGGCTTTGTTAATGGTAATTGCTGCAGCCATGTTTTTATGGAAATGATTTTCATTGTTTATTTTTTATAAGCGATTTAATTACAGGGCGTATTTTTGTTACGCCCTGTTGTAATGGCAATAGAACCGGCAATTGCAATTCTGCTTCAAATTGTATTTGAAAATTTAATGCTTCTTCCTCGCTGCATTGTTCGGTATTGATGGCCACAGCTATCACAGTCGATCCATACATTTTTATCAGTTCAATTTCTGAGGCCAGTGAGTACATGGCACCCCATTCCGGAATATGATCGAAGTATTTTCTTTTGGGTGCAAATACGAGTATTGCATGTTTAGCATTTCCAGAAACTAATAACTCCGGCCCACAAGGACCGCTGGGATTGCGTAAACCCGACTGGCCCTCTATAAAGATTACATCCGGCTTTGTTTCCTTCCAGCAACTTACAATGGCATTTTCCAGTTCGCCGGAAATAAAATCATTTAAAGTAGAATCGAAAATAAATCCATACCGGCCACCCTGCAGCCAACCGGTTTGCCCTGTATAAATCATTTGTGCATTCAATCCTGCATCCACACATGCCTGCTTTACTAAACGGCAGGTAGTTCTTTTTCCCAATGCACAGTCTGTTCCAATCACAGCAATAATAGGAACATCAACTGAAAAAATTTCGGATGTCCAGAAATGAAGGTCCTTTCTTTCTTTGGGTTTTCTTACATCAATCAAATCAACATTGTGCTCATTTGCCAGCGCAACAAGTAAAGGTTTATTATTTAAATATTCATGCAGGCCATTTACCAGGGAGATATGTTGGCGGATACAGGATTCAAGAATGGGAATAAAATGTGGCGGCAGCATTCCACCTACGGTAGCAATTCCAATAATACAATATTTTATATCGGGGAAAGAATTAATTGCCTGCTCCACAGTAGATAATACAGGTATATTGCGATGAATACCGTCGAGAATTTCTCCTGCATCTTTACCTGCATGCACACTATCAATTACCGCAACAATTTCATAGCGCTCTGTTCCACGAATTAATCCATGTGCTGTTTTGGCATCTGATTCATGCAACATACCATCGGTTAATACAATGGCTTTAGGTTTAACTGGCATTGTAGTTTACTTAGTTAAATTGTAAGTAATAATTTATTTTACAAAAAATTCTCCCGTAAAATTTTGTTATTCTGTTTTTCTTTAAAGAAATTTAAATTAAAGATACTGAGTATAGAGGAAAATACCCTTACAAAGCCTATTTGCAGTATCCGGTAAAACTTCTTTATTAATAAAAGCATTTGATGTGAAATTAAAACAATCTTCTCTTTTAAATCATTAGGTTATTTTGTTACATTCGTTAAATGAAAAAATTAAAAATTTTACCAATTTTTTGCATAATATTCCTGTCTTTCTATATTGTAAATGCACAGCAAAAAACTGCTAAAGGAAAATTGTTTATTATAGGAGGAGGAGACAGACCACCTTTATTAATGAAATCGTTAGTAAAAGAAGCGGCACTTGTAAAAGGAGATTATGCAGTGGTGCTACCTATGTCAAGTGCAGCGCCAGATACTTCCTTTTATTATTTTAAAGCTGATTGGGAAACTGTTGCTGATAACACTATTCTTAATTTTAATTTTACTGCATCAGGTGTAAATGATAAAAAGAGGGTTGACTCATTAAGAGGAGCCAAACTGATTTTTATAACTGGCGGAGATCAGGACAGATTTATGAAAATTGTATTAAATACACCTGTATATAAAGCCATTCACGAAGCCTATCAAAATGGCGCTACTATTGCAGGTACCAGTGCAGGTGCTGCTGTAATGAGCCAGCACATGATTACCGGAAACGAACTTACCGATACAGTGTACAAACCCACTTTTAAAAAAATAATTAGTAATAATATTGAATTTAAAACGGGTTTGGGTTTGCTTACTAATGCGGTAATTGACCAGCATTTTATTGTTCGAAGCCGGTACAACCGTCTCTTATCAGCATTGGCTTCCTTTCCTTTACTGGCTTGTATTGGTATTGATGAAGAAACAGCTATTGTAGTTGAAGGTAATCATGTAAAAGTAACAGGCAGCAGCCAGGTGATAGTGATGAGAAATGCCAAAAAACTTCAGGTTACTGAATCAAATCTTATTAAATTTAAAGATATTGAATTCAGTTTATACAGCAACGGGGATGAATTCTGGATTGGGAATAAAAACTGATTTTTTTTATTTTGTTTCTTCCCAAAAAGGGGGAATAAAAAAATGCCATAAGCATAATTTATAATTACTTATAATTTTGACTACTTTTACATCGAAAAAAAATTATTTATGAAAGCTTTATTCATTTTGCTGTTTTTTAGTTTTTCTATTCTTTCGGCTTTTAGCCAGAATACACAAAACAGCATTGCCACACTAAACCCTAATAAAAAAATACAAATAGTGGAAGTTGCCTGCGGCGAGTGCAGATTAGGTTTACCGGGTAAAAGCTGTGATTTAGCTGTACGTATAAACGGCAAGTCATATTTTGTAGATGGCACTAAAATAGATGAGCATGGAGATGCCCATGCAAAGGAAGGATTTTGTAATGCTGTAAGTAAAGCAGCAGTGCAGGGTGAAATAGTTGGCGATCGATTTAAAGTAACTTACTTTAAACTTATAAAACCTAAAAAGAAAAAAGGAAATTCATAATTTTCTTATCCTTGTATTTTCAGCAATTACTGGTATTTAAATGCCAACCTGTTTTGTAATGGCCACAAAGCCCAATGTTATGCACAGGCCGGTCTTATGTAAGAATATGCAAACACATCAGAGTTATAGCGATTCAAGCGCTTCTGAATAACCAAACATTTCCTTTTTTTAATTTGAAGATAAGTCGGCTATTTTTGGCGATCTCTAGATATATTTCGCTTCCTACATCAATCTGATCATATATTTTTTCCGTATGAATATTCAATTCCTTTATTTCTCCAGAGTCTAAATATATTTTCCATCCTTTGGTTTTATTTGATTTTTCTAAAACCGTTACAGTGCCAACATATTTGATCTTTTCTTTTAAGTCTTTAACAAATAAGTGTCACGGCTTAATAGTTAAATAAATAGCCGCTATAAAAAATCCCGAAGCAAAGAATAACGTCGATTCCCAATAACCATGATGGAAGATTAAACCCAATGAGCCCAATGCAAATGAAAGTGGAAGAAAAATCTTTAAAAAGGTCCCAGTATAGTTGTAGCTGTTGTTTTTTCCCTGTTCGATTTGTTCGAGCTCGATTTTATTAAATGTGTAGGCTATTAACATGATTCGTTGTAAAAATAGTTACTGAGAAAACGTACTATAGGCTTGTGCATAACTGTTGGCTTTAAACTATTAGTTAGATTAGTATTATCACACATCAGCCTCATTAAATGATAGTACCAAATTGCTGATACTTGCCTTAACTTTACGGCAGGTAATGCCAGCTTTATCCAACATAAGCCGTGATGCCCTGGCAGTGTCGGTACCGGCATATTTATCCGATAAATAAATAACTTCTGCAATGCCCGACTGTATAATGGCTTTTGCACATTCATTACAAGGGAAGAGCGCAGTATAAATTTTACAGCCCCGCAAATCCATACCAATATTATTTAAAATGGCATTGAGCTCTGCATGGCAGATATATGGATATTTTGTTTGCAGAAAATCACCCTGTTTTTCCCAAGGAAATTCATCATCATCGCAGCCTATGGGAAGGCCATTATAGCCTGCCCCAACAATCTTATTTTTACTATTTACAATACAGGCACCTACCTGTGTGCTGGGGTCCTTGCTGCGGCAGGCACTCAGTAAAGCCACACCCATAAAATACTCATCCCAGGAAATATAATCTTTTCTTTTTTTCAGTGCTGGCATAATGCGGTATTAAAAATTGATTAACAGCGAATACGAATGTAAGATATTTAGTTTTTTAAGTATTCTCTTTTTTAAGTAATGTTTTGGAAGTGATGCTTTGATTAACCGGGAAATATTAAATGCAATCTTTTAAGCTGATCAATAAAAAGGGATAGAATTGAGTAGGATGTAAATTTAGTTTGCTTTGAGTGTCCTATTTTTGTTTCTCAGTTTTTATGACACTAAAACAAAAAATATATAACCACTATTTACAACTGGTAAATGATAAAGTACAATTGCTGCAACAGATTTTGGCCGATTTAAAAGAAAGCGGTAGCAACGAAACTAAAAGTACCGCAGGCGATAAACATGAAACGGCATTGGCTATGTTGCAAATAGAACAGGCAAATGTTCGGGGGCAATTGAAAGAAGTGCTGGCACAAAAGACGGCATTGGAAAAAATAAATCCTGCTATATCCACTAAGATAATTGTAAACGGCAGCCTTATAAAAACTAACAGAGATTATTTGTTTTTAAGTGTTGCGCTTGGCAAAGCTGTAATTGATGAAGTTACTGTTATAGCACTTTCACCACAATCTCCATTGGGTATGAAGCTGATGGGTTTGGCAACAGGAGATATTGCAGAAGCAAATAGTAACAGTTACTTTGTTGAAAGTATCCTGTAAATAGACTTCTTTTTTAAAATTATCCAAGGCATATTATCTCTAAAATCTAGCACAAACGTTTATCAAAGCTTAGCATAATAAAAGATAAAATGTAAATCTTCTTAATTTTTACTAAGTAGATTTACTATTAGAAAAAATAAATATTACCATAGACTTGATTGGCGTAATTTTTGCACAACCTTATCGATATAAATTCAACCCCAATGAAAATTATTTTACACCATGTTATTATTATTTCCTGTTTTGCTTTTTATGTTTTATCAGTTACGTCATGTAGCAAAAGCAAAATAACTGATATGCCACCAAAACCTGTAGACAGTGGCGGTATATCCAATTGTACAGCTACAAAAGCATTGTTAGAAAACATTCAGATATTCCCTTCTGATAATCCATGGAATACAGATATATCTACATCACCCGTTGATCCATTCAGCACACAAATTATTGCAGGCATTTCTTCTCCATCAATAAAAGCCGATTTTGGAAGTGGCTTATGGCAGGGTGCCCCAATTGGTATTCCTTATATAGTAGTTTGTGGCAATCAAGCTAAAGTGGCTATTAACTTTACCGACTATGGAGACGAAAGTGATGCCGGTCCTTACCCCATTCCATTAACTGCACCTGTAGAAGGAAATGGTAGCGGGGATGCACATGTTATTGCAGTAGATATTGAAAATAAAATGCTGTACGAACTATTTTATGCCAAGGTAAATGGTAATCACTGGGATGCTTCATCCGGAGCAATTTTTAATCTTAACTCCAATCAACTGAGGCCCGAAACATGGACATCTGCTGATGCTGCCGGTTTACCAATTTTTCCGGGCCTGGTGCGGTATGATGAAATTGTAAAAGGAGTAATTGATCATCCAATTAGATTTACCCTAACCAGTAATAATGTAAAGCCGGCTTATATTTATCCGGCACGCCATAAAGTAAGCAGTACAGGAGGACAATACAGTTTACCTTTTGGTGCAAGGATAAGGCTTAAAGCAAATTTTGATATAAGTACTTATTCTGCTGCCAATAAAATTATTTTGCAGGCTATGAAAAAATATGGGCTTATACTTGCCGACATTGGCAGCAACCTATATATAACCGGCGCACCAGATGAAAGATGGAATAATGATGATCTGCAAAAATTAGCACAGGTACATGGAAGTAATTTTGAAGTGGTTAAATTTAATAATTGATTTTTATAATAAAGACAAGTATTACTAAAGTTTACAGAAAGAATTTAATCCACAAACTTGCGGCCCTTTGCCATAATTAAAAAAACAATACCGGTAACAAAGCCCATCAATATAAATCCAACTATCCATAAAGCTTTTTCGCCATCATTTACAGTTTTACTTTTAGCTACAAATACAATACCCATTATTCGGCAGGCCAAACCCGAGAGCATCATTATTAAAAGCGAAATGACAAGCGAAGGACTTAAAAATGTGCTTAAAATTTCTATTGGGTTCTGGTGTACATTTTCAAATTCACCAGCATGAGCGATAAATCCAAAAATTCCCTGTAAATAAAAAACCATAAAAAAAATAAAAGCAATTATAGCTATTATAAAAAGGCAGAGGAATGCATTATATTTACTCATTTTTTTTAATAAAGTTACAAGCTTTTAATAATAGCTGCAATTTTACAGCCTTTGCAAATACTGTAAATAAAAATATTATTTTTTGCCTGTTGCTGCCCAAAAAATTCCTGCATACAGGTGATTTAAAAATGCAACATCAGCATAAATGCTGGGCAAATGCCCCAGGGCAGTATAAAAAGAACGGCCGCCATCATAATTGTGGTACCAGGCAACCGGGTGAAATTTCCCCATACCTTCTCTCTTTTTTTCTCCCAATTGTACTTGGGGTTTGTAGGTTGATTCATCAACTGTAAGTATATAATTTAGTCCTGTAATTTTTTCGGGACCAAATTCATACCATTCATCTGTCCATAATTTGCCAGCACTAAAACCCTGCATACCCGGAAATTTATCGTCAACAATATTTAACTGTGCTGTTTGTATTGCTGGATGAGTTTGAAACATTCTGCCAACCAGTTTATTATACCATTCCCAGTCGTATTCGGTATCCGATGCACTGTGTATACCCACAAAGCCTTTGCCCGATTGTATAAAACGTTCCATTACTTTTTGCTGGGTACTGTCAAAAATATCACCTGTAGTATTTAAAAAAATAATCACCTGAAATTGTTCCAGGTATTTATCAGTAAACCCATTCGGGGCTTCAAGCAATACTACGTCAAAATAATTTTTTACACCTAATTGTTGAATTGCCAGTACCCCTGAGTGCAATGACTCGTGATGCCATCCCCTTGTAGTAGTTACTAACAGGGCTTTAAATTGTTTTTGTTTTGCAGTTGCAGTAAGCCCCGTACTTATTACAATAACAAGAAAAAGTATAAAATTTTTTACTGTTTTCATTTTTTATTATTTGAATAAAGGTAAAAGAATATTTGCAAAGTATATTTTTATGATTAGATGAAAAGGGAGATTATAGCAAAGTTTATTTTAGGTATATATAAAACATCATTAAAGCTCCATAAAGATTTTCTGTACACGAGTGCGACGCAAGGATGATAAATAAAATTACAAATGCTGGCAACAAAAAAAACTACATTTCAAATTCCCACACCGTTCTGTAAATTCCAAACTTTTCTATATAAGTCAAAAAGGCATTATAAAATGCATCGGCACCAATGGTAGCGCTATCACCAATTACAAACAATTGTTCTTTAGCCCTTGTAATGGCAACATTCATTCTGCGGTAATCTTTTAAAAAGCCAATATCACCATCATCATTGCTTCTCACCAATGATAAAATAATAATTTTTTTTTCCTGCCCCTGAAAACTGTCGATGGTACTGATACGCATTTGGCTGTGTAATATTTCTTTTGCTGCTGCTACCTGTCCGGCATAGGGAGAAATAAAAGCAGTTTGTAATGGATCTAATTCTTCTGTTTGTAAAAGCTTTTGTGCAATTTGTAATTCTCCTTCGTTTTGCAAACTGCTGCCATCGTTGCCATGCTTTTCATTATAACCACTTCCTGCGGTATCTATAAATGTAATGTGTGTGGCAGTATTGGTAAGATGAGATGCAGTTAATAAAAGACCGTTGTAAAAATAATTTCCTGAGAAGCCTGCTATAGCTTCTCTCATTCGATATTGTGTGTTCAATAAAAAAACATTATTAACCGTAGCAATACTAATTTCTAAAATCGATCTGTTTAAACCAAGCCGGGCAGCTTGGTTGCTTAATACTGTAGGAGGCAATTGCAAATGATCTCCTGCCAACACATACTTTTGTGCCAGCGGAAAAATTGTCCATGCTAATGGCTCAATGCATTGCCCGGCTTCATCAATTAGCAAGGTATGAAAAGTAAGTTGATTAATTTTAGCATCATACAATCCAATGGGTGTGCCTAAAATTACATCGGCTTCGGTATATAATTTTTCTTCGTTGTAAGCCCGGAGTTTTTTTATTTCAGTACGGATATTTTTTACTTCTTTAAATAAAAGGTTACGTTGCTCTCTTTCTGCCTTGCCAAAACTTCTTTTATATTTCAGCGCCATTTTTCTAAATTCTTCGGCACGTATTTTTAGTTGCTTAATTTCTTTCAGCTGCTTACTGTTGTTCAATTTTCCTTCAGGGGTATGCTGAAAAATAGTTTCATCTACTTTACTGGTATTGCCAGCCCGTAATACTTTTAAGTTTTGTGCAATTAATCCTTTTGCAATATTATCCACTGCGGTATTGCTGGGAGCAGATACTAATATTTTTTCACCAGCTTTAACCAATTGCACAATAGCTTCCACCAATGTAGTGGTTTTGCCGGTGCCTGGCGGTCCATGCACAATTGTAATTTGTTCGTTTTGTGTAATGGCTGCAACTGCTTGCTGCTGGCTTTCATTTAAATTTTTATTATTGAAAGAAAGTGAAATGGGTTGAATGCCAGTTGTATTTTTTTCTACCGGAGTATCCTCATGTAATTGTTCAAATAATTTATACAGCTCTTTTTTACTTTCTAAATTATTGAGTGTGGTTTTCATTATAGTTGTGGTGCGTTGGTCAGGTGCCAATTTAATACCCACCCCATCATCTTCAATCCAATCCGGAAAATCGGGTGCAAATAA